>NZ_JBIKBQ010000014.1:0-40578 GCF_058122085.1 Luteolibacter sp.
GCGGCGAATCCATCGGCGGCGTGCTGTGGGTCGAGACTCCGCACGGCTCCGGCGATCCGCATGGCTCCGCCACCTTCGAAGCGGGCTCGTTCCAATCGCTCGCCGCAAACGCCATGTTCCAAGGAGAAACCGGGCCGCTCTCCTACTTCCTCGCAGGCGGGTATGAGGAAACCGAGAACGACGGGCCTGACGAAAATTTCCACCAAGGCAGCACCGCCCTCCGCGTGGAAGGCAAAATCGACCCGGTCTGGACCGTCGGCACCACCTTCCGCGCGTTTGATAGTTTCTACGACGACCACGGCGCTTCGGAGAACCGCGTGGATTCCAGCCTCGCCACGCTTTACGCCACCGGCGTGATTTCCGACCGCTGGACCGCCCGCTTCCTCGCAGGCTACCAACAGGAATTTTACGACAACGACTCCGCTTCCGGAAACTACGGCACCGACACGCGCGCCGGCAGCATCTCCACCGACCATGAGATCACCCTCGCCGAAAACCTCCGCCTCCTCGCGGGCGGATTTTTCCATCACGACTCGTTCCAAGTCACCGATGGCGTCGATGAAGGCGGCGACCGCTACGGCGTCCACTCCGCCCTCGAGTGGGACCCCGTCGAAAACCTGACCACCACCGCGGCTTTCCGCTGGGAGAACTACGATTCCTACGGCGACGAATTCACCTGGCGCCTCGGCTCGATCTATCAACTGGAGAAATCCGGCACCTCCTTCCGCGCCGGACTCGGACGATCGTTCCGCGCCCCGAGTTACAACGATCTGTTTTACAACATCGACCTCGGCTATTTCAACTATGTCGCCAACCCCGACCTCGCCGCCCAGTCCTCCATCGGTTGGGACATCGGCATCGAACAGAAAATCGGCGACCACCACACCCTCGAAGCCACCTGGTTTTCCAACCGCATCGAGGACGCCATCGAATCCTACGCCAATCCCTCCGGCGACTTCACGACCTACACCGCCGCCAACCTCCCCGGCACCACCACCGACGGCCTCGAGCTCGGCATCCATGGCAGCTGGCTGGAAAACGCCCTCAGTTACCGCCTCGCCTGGACCTACCTCCACGAGAGCCTCGGCGACCATCCAAAGAACGCCGCCACCGCCTCGCTCGACTGGAAACCCAGCGCCAAATCCCTCGTCGGCATCGGTGCCACCCATCTCTCCGACCACTCGTGGGGCGGCGATCCGCTGGAATCCTACACCGTCGCCCGCCTCTACGGCTCCTATCAGATTTGCGACAAGGTGAAGCTCCACGCCCGCCTCGAAAACGCGTTCGACGAATCCTATCAGCTCTCCAGCTTCTACGGCACCGTCATCGAAGGCGCCGGCACCGGCCTCTACGCCGGCCTCACAGTCGATTGGTGAAACGGACCGCTTCACACCCGCTGGCATTCCGCTTGCCAGCCGGCGGCCGCGGGGGTTGCATCGGACATCAAGCCAGCCATGCCTCTCTCAGCACTCGATTTGTACACGGTCGGCGTCGGCCCGTCGTCCTCGCACACGGTTGGGCCGATGCGCGCGGCCTGCCGGTTTGTCAGGGAGCTGGAAGCGAAGGGACTCGCCCCGCGGGTGGTCCGCTTGAAATGCGGTTTATACGGCTCGCTCGCGGCCACGGGAAAAGGCCACGGCACGGATGTCGCGGTGATCCTCGGGTTCCTTGGCGAGAAACCTGAAGACGTCGATATCGATGCGATCCCCGCCCGCCTCGAAGACCTGCGCGCGAGAAAACGTTTGCGGGCGCCATGGGGGACGGAACTCGATTTCGAGGAAAAGCAGGACTTGGATTTCAAACGCCTCAAGCCGCTGCCGCTGCACCCGAACGGGATGCATTTCACGGCGCTGGATGCCGCGGGCGAGCCGGTTTGCGACGAGGTGATGTATTCGGTGGGAGGCGGATTCATCGCCACCGTGGCGGAAATGAAACAGCCCGCGCCCGCTTCCATCAGTCTGCCCTATCCATTCGCCAACGCCGTGGAACTGATGGAACACTGCGCCGCCACCGGCCTCCCGGTGAGCGGCGTGATGTGGGCGAACGAAGCCGCGTTCCGCCCGGAAACGGAGACCCGCGCCCGCTTGGACGGGATCTGGAAAGCCATGCAAGCCTGCGTGAAACGCGGGTGCGACCAGGAAGGAATCCTGCCCGGCGGCCTCCACGTCAAACGGCGGGCGAAGGCGATCCATGAAAATCTAATCAACTCGCCGGAGGCCGCGTTGAAAGACCCGCTGACCATCCTCGACTGGGTCAACCTCTACGCCCTCGCCGTGAACGAGGAAAACGCGGCGGGCGGCCGGGTCGTCACCGCTCCCACCAATGGCGCGGCCGGCATCATCCCCGCCGTGCTGCATTACGCCGTGAGATTCCGCCACTCGCCGTTTCCCGATGGAGAACACCGCTTCCTTCTAACCGCCGCCGCGGTCGGCATGCTCTACAAGCGCAACGCCTCGATTTCCGGCGCGGAAGCCGGCTGCCAGGGCGAGGTCGGAGTGGCCTGCTCGATGGCCGCCGCCGGACTTGTCGAGTTTCTCGGCGGCTCCCCGAAACAGGTCGAGAACGCCGCCGAGATCGGCATGGAGCACAACCTCGGCCTCACCTGCGATCCCATCGGCGGGCTGGTGCAGATCCCCTGCATCGAGCGCAACGCGATGGGCGCGGTCAAGGCGATCAACGCCTCGCGCCTCGCGCTTTCCGGCGACGGCACGCACTTCGTCTCGCTCGACAAGGTCATCCGCACCATGCGCGACACCGGCCGCGACATGAAATCGAAATACAAGGAAACCTCCCGAGGCGGGCTCGCCGTCAACGTGGTGGAATGTTGATAGAATTGAAACCCGCAAAGGCAATTTTACCCCCGCCCCATCCTCAGTGCCTCTAGCACTTTCTGATGCTTGACGTCTCCCTCGCCACCATCCGTAAATGGGAATGTGCCACCGCCGAATCCGGCGGCGCGGCGACGGACTCGAGGGCGGTGGCAAGGCTGCATCCGGAGGCGATTCGCGAAGCGCTACTTTTAGGCAAATGACAATTGGCAGAATATTCAAATGGTTGGCAATTGACCGAAAGTGAAGGTGTCAGGCCGCCTGGCCAAATGCAGCTGGGCCGTCCTGCCATCGTTCGAAATCGCGATGGCGAGGAAGAACTTGTGGTGATTCCAAAGGCGCTTGTCCATGAGAAGCGCGCTGCAAATAACAGCGGTGTGAGCGTCGCGTTTGATCCGGCGACCCACCGGGCATATTTCTCACAAAGTCATCGGTAGGTCAGTCCACGTTGATGGGGCATCACCGGAACTTCACCCCCAGCCCCTTCGTCAGTGTTTCGAGCACTTTCTGATGAGCGGCGTCGATCTCTTCCGTCTTGAGCGTGCGGGTGGGCTCGCGGTATTGGAAGCGATAGGCGACGGACTTGCTGTCGGCGGCGATCTTCTGGCCTGTGGGGTCGGTGAAGACGTCGAAGCACTCGGACGAGACTAACAAAGGCTCGGCGAGCTTGGCGATGACGGCTTCGATCTGCGCGTTCGGGGTGGTGAGGGGGAGCTCCATCGCGGCGTCGCGGGAGGAGCCGGGGAACTGCGGGAGGTCCTCGACGTGGCTGATGCCGTTGAGGAGTTTTCTCAGTTTTCCGAGGTCTAACTCGGCGACAAAGACGGGCGTTGTGAAATCCAATTCACGCTCGCGGGCGGGTGTTAGCCGTGCGAAGACGCCGATGTTCTGGTCGTCGAGCTTGATGTCGCTGGCGAGCACGAAGCCGGGGCGGTCCTTCGGGGCAAAGGTGATTTTCCGGTCGCCTAGCAGGGCGGAGAGGACGCCTCTGAGGTCGTAGAGATCGGCGGTGCGGTCGGCTTGGGACCAGCCGGTGGGTTGGGCGGAGCCGGAAAGTAACACGGCGAGCGTTTCGCTTTCCTGGTCCTTGGCTTTGCCGCCGCCGGCGTTGCGGAAGACGCGGCCCATTTCGAAGAAACGCAGGGATTTCGCCTGTTGGCGGACGTTTCTCGCAGCGGAGGCGATCAGGCCGGGAACGATGCTCGGACGCATGACGGCGTGGTCTTCGCTGAGCGGGAGTTTCACGCGGATGACATCGCCGTCCTGCATGGGGCGCAGCGGCAGGATGTCGGAAACCTGGGCGTCCGAGATGAGCTTGATGGTCTGGCATTCGTGCAAACCGAGCGCGGCGAGGCGGCGGCGAAGGACCATATCGGCATCGTAAGCGGCATCGACCGGGCTGGCGGGGACGAAGGTGCCTTGGAAACGCGACGGCACGTTGGCCAGGCCGTGGACGCGGGCGATTTCCTCGACGAGATCGATGTGGCGTTGGAGATCGGCGCGGAAGGATGGGACGTCCCAAGTGCCGTCGGCGAGCTTGGTTAGGCCGAGGCGGGTGAGGATTTCCTCGGCGTCTGCCAGAGGAATGGAGCCGCCCATGAGTTGGTCGAGTTTCTTGGCGTCGAGCGTGACGGGCTGGGTGAGAACCGGAGCCGCGCCGGCGACTTGGGTGGTGGCTTCCGCGGTGCCGCCGGCGATTTCGAGGATGAGTTTCACGGCGAACGCGGAGGCGGTGAGAACGCCTGCCGGATCGCCGCCGCGCTCGAAACGGTAGGAGGAATCCGATGTCAGCGAGGTGCGGCGCGAGGTGCGGCGGATGCCTTGCGGGGTGAAATAAGCGGACTCCAACAGAATGTCGGTAGTCGTTTCGGTGACGCCGCTCTCGGCTCCGCCCATGACGCCGGCCAGAGCGAGAGCGGTGCCCGATTCGTCGGAAATGAGGAGATCGTCTGGGGTGAGGACGTGGGTAGATTCGTCGAGCGCGAGGAAGGTTTCACCGTCGTTGGCGTGGCGGACGATGATGTTGCCGGTGAGTTTCGCGGCGTCGAAGGCGTGGAGCGGCTGGCCGAGTTCGTGGAGCACGAAGTTGGTAACATCGACGATGTTGTTGATCGGGCGCAGGCCGATGGATTCGAGACGCTGCTTGAGCCATGCGGGGCTTTCCTTCACGGTGACGTTGGACATCCTAACGGCGGTGTAGAGCGGGCAGGCGGCGGGGGCTTCGATGCGGATTTGACTCGTGGGCGAGACGCCCACGCTCCTTGAGGGGATTTCCAGCGGGAGCAGCGGAGTTTTCAGCAACGTGGCGAGCTCGCGGGCCATGCCGCGGTGGCTGAGGAGGTCGGGGCGGTTCGGGGTGACTTCGAGCTCTAGCAGGGTGTCGGAGTCGAAGAGTTGTTTGACGGGTTTGCCGATTTCCGCGTCCTCGGGGAGGATGAGCAGGCCGTCTTCACCGGCGGGCAGGCCGATCTCGGCGGCGGCGCAGAGCATGCCTTTCGACTCGACCTTGCGCATGACGGTCTCGCCGATGGTGAAGCCGCCGGGGAGTTCCGCGCCGGGGAGGGCGCAGGGGACTTTGTCGCCGACTTTGTAGTTCTGGGCACCGCAGACGATCTGGCGCAAGCCAGCTTCGCCGCAGTTGACCTGGGTGACTTTCAGGCGGTCCGCGTTCGGGTGCTGGACGGCTTGCATGATCTGGGCGACGACGATGCGCTCCGAGGCGATGCCTTTGGAAACGATGCCTTCGACTTCGACGCCGGCGAAGGTGAAGAGGTCGTCGATTTCCTTGATGGATTTACCGGAGAGGTCGAGGTGGGTGGCGAGCCAGTTGAGAGAAATGTTCATGGAGAGAAGAGGAAGATTTTTTAACCGCAGATGGACGCAGATAAACGCAGATGGGAGAGGGGATGAAGATTTTGAGGCACCGCGAATCCGGTGAATAAGAATTTCTGAATCTTATCTGCGTCCATCTGCGTTCATCTGCGGTTCAATTTCATTCTTCAAGCGAACTGCTTGAGGAAACGGGCGTCGTTTTCGATGAGGAGGCGGATGTCTTTGATGCCCCAGCGGATCATGGCGAGGCGGTCGAGACCCATGCCAAAGGCGAAGCCGGTGACTTTTTCGGGGTCGAAGGCGTTGTCCTTGCGGGACTTGTTGATGGATTCGAAGACGGCGGGATCGACCATGCCGCAGCCGGCGACTTCGATCCAACGCGGGGCCTGGCCCTTGACGGTGAGTTTCACGTCGATCTCGAAACTCGGCTCGGTGAACGGGAAAAAGTGCGGGCGGAACCGGACTTCCGTGCTCGGGCCGAAGAGTTCGTGGAGGAAATATTCGAGCGTGCCCTTGAGGTCGGGGAGGGAAACGTCGGTGCCGACGTAGAGGCCTTCGAGCTGGTTGAAAACGGATAGATGGGTGGCGTCGATTTCGTCGCGGCGGTAGGCGGAGCCGGGGGCGATGATGCGGATCGGCGGCGTCTGGGTTTCCATGGTGCGGACTTGCACGCTGGAGGTATGGGTGCGGAGGAGCTTTCCGGAGTCGAAATAGAAGGTGTCCTTTTCGTTGCGGGCCGGGTGGTCGGCGGGGGTGTTGAGGGCGTCGAAGCAATGAAACTCGTCCTCGATTTCCGGGCCGTCGGCGAGGGCGAAACCCATCCGGCGGAGGATGCCGATCGCTTGGTCGCGGATGAGCGTGAGCGGGTGCAGCGAGCCGACGTGGATTTGGCGGGCGGGAAGGGTGACGTCGATGCCGGCGAGTGCGGCGCGGTCGGCGATTTCCCGGAGGGCGAGTTGTTTTTCCTCGAGCGCGGCGGTGATGGCGGTGCGGGCGGCATTGAGAAGCTGACCGACGGCGGCTTTGTCCTCCTTCGGCACGTCCTTGATGCCCGCGGCGACGAGGGTGAGGGTGCCTTTTTTGCCGAGCACGGCCACGCGGGCGTCGTCGAGCGCGCGTTCGTCCGCGGCGGCGGAAATTTGCGCAAGCGCTTCAGTTTGGATGGCTTCGATTTGCTCCTTCATGGGAAAGGGGTCGGAAATAGACACAAACCCGGCATCGGTCAAAGCCAAGCTGCGGGAAGTGCGGTCGCTCCCAGGGCGTTTCGCAATCGTATGGCGGTGAATGGCAAACCGTCCTTCCTTCCTCGTCTTGGCGCACTTGTGGGTGATGCCGGGACAATCCTCCTCGTAAATTAGGCTCACCGCCTCAGACACCGCGGCGTGGATGATCTTCTCCTCCAGCGAGCCGTTCCTAACGGACGCTTTCGCCCGTCGGGCTTGGGCATCCAGCTTCCACGCGAGGCCTTCGCCCGGTAGCTTCGCCGGTGAGGAAATGGGGTCAGTGTGCAAAACTTGACAAAAAAGACCCCTCACAAGCTTGAACTCCATGCCTCGCTGAGAAAAGTCTGCATTTCGGGAGACAGCTTGGACTGGGTTTTCACCCGATTGAACCGGCGCAACTGCTGGCTCACGTTTGCTGCGCTGCGCATGGACAGTTTTTTTGCGATCCACTCCTGCGAGACAGTCGTCCGTTTCCAGAGGAGTTCCGCCAGAGCCAGTTTCCGTGGATCAGATCCTTTCATGCTTGGCAGATCTTTCGCCACCAGACCCGACTGCTGCAGACCCTCTGCCAGCCAGCGCTCCGCCTGCTCCTCGCTGTGCGCCGTGACCTGCGGGGTTTTGCGGTAGGCTCGCGACGATCGCGTCTTTTCCTTGATGAGCTTTTCGGAAATCCTCCGCAGTTTCTCAGCAAACTCCTGGCTTCCCCAATACCAACCGCGCCGAAGATGGCTGCACCGCGCATCCAGCTGTTCCGCATCGACCGGCATCCCGCACTTCTTGATCTCTTCCTCCACCGCCCGGCGGTCCAAGCGCTCCACCATCCGTCGCCGACCGGCCCCGGTGTCCGGCAGATCGAATCGTTCCAGTCCCTCCGCGGCGGCCAACCATTTCGGGCGCATTCCCGGCGGCAAGGCCCAACCTCCGGCCACACTGCTCCACGGATAGTCCAGGACACTTTGGCCCTTTTTCGGCTGGACCAACCGCGCCCGAACCGGATTGAGGTGAATGTAGTCGGCCAGCGTCCGGTAGTGATACGTGTCTACCCCATCCACCACAACCGCCTTGTAACGGTCGCCAAACAGTCGGCCCCAGGCCATGTGGCGCACGTTGTAACGGCGGGTGATCGTATTCTGTAGCCAGCCCATGCCAGCAACCAGATTGGGCTCCGGCGTCTCGATGAAGAGATGATAGTGGTTTCCCATCAGCACCCAGGCGTGTACCCGCCAACCGGTCATCGCGCAGGCCTCGGAGAGGGTGGCGAGGAAAAACCGGCGATCATCGTCGTCATGGAAAATCGTTTCGCGCCGGTTGCCACGCGCCATGACGTGGTAAAAGGCACCGGGAAATTCGATTCGCAGACTGCGCGGCATGCTGGGACCGTAGGTGAGAGGGGGATTTTGTCAAGATTTGCACACTGACCCCATTTCCCACCAACCATTTTCCATCGGCCCCGGCTTTGGCGGTGGCCTTCTGGTCGGCAAAGGTGACGGTGACGGATTCATCGGGATTCGCCTTACCCCAGACAGGAACCTCCATTTCCTGTTGCAGCACCATGTGGTCCGTGAAGACCGATGCGAGTTCGACGGCGCTTGTGTGACTTGCAAGCAGGATCGTGACGAACGAGGATGCGAAGAGCGGTGTGATTTTCATGAGTGAATCGAATTCAAAAGGGAAATGACCTGAACGAGCTACGGCTTGGCGTGACTCTTTCTAAAATCCTCCATGCCGACCAAGGCAGGTGATTGAGTGCTACCTTCGATGGTGGCGATTGCCTTATCGACCAACGCGACATTGACGCGGATCTCCTTCAACTGTGGTAAGACTTCCTTGGCATGGCTACCGTAACGGGTGAGGTAGGTAAGGCATTTCGGGATTCGGTTGCCTTGTCCCCAGCGGGTTGGATCGATCACCTGGATGCAGAGCGGAATGCCTTCGCGGATGCCGAGGCGGGATAGCACATCGAGTCCCGCGAGGCGGATACCGTCGGCGAACATCTCGCCGCTGGGAGCCAGCTTCTGGATCGCTTGGATGATCTCGGGAAGCAGCATGGCGATGTCTTGATCGGTGAGTTTGGCGTAGATTGGAGAGAGATCTCCGCGGGCGCGGCCGTCCTGATTTTTGAGGATGGACTTGATGGCCGGGTAAAGGAGATCGCGATCCACACCGTCGAGCGAGCCGGTCATGATGCCACCGGTTTTTGAGAACAGGGCCACCGTTGCGGCGCGATGGGCCATGCCGCGCGGGTCACCGGGCATCGGGGTGCCCATCATGACGAGCAAATCAGGCAGGGATTTCTTGCGCTCTTGCTCACCAATCGCAGCGAGCGAAGTCACAGCCAGCGAGCGCAACCACGGATCGTCAGCCTTGAGCAAGGCGCGGAGTTGTGGCGCGGCGGGATCGGCCTTGGCGCCGAGAAATCCAAACGCCTCAGCCGCACCGTAGCGGGTGTCGAGATCCTTGGATTCCAGCAACTCCAACAATGTGGGCAGGTGGTTTCCTTCACGCTTGGCGAGTTCCTCGCCAGAGCGCTTGCGAACGATGGGTGACCAACTCGACAGACCAGCGATTAGATCCTTCACGCTACGGTTCGCGTAGAGGAGAGGAGCCTTGGCCTTGGTCGGGAAGTACCCGCGGCCATCAGCGATGAGTTGATCGGCCTGCGATTTCGAAGCTGGCTTCACCGAACAGGCACCCTTGCCGGTGAGGCGGATTTTCTTGAGCGGCAGTGCGTAGGCGAGCAGGCAGGCACCGGTATTGTCCCAGCCTTTGTATTTCCCGTGCTCCTCTTCGCCGACCGGGGAACCTTGATAGGGGAAACTGTTGTCCCAGCCGCGGGCGAGTTCGTAATACCAACCTTGTTCCTGCCAGTAGGCCCCGCTGGCCTGCGGACCGCAGCGGGAAACACCGGGCATGGCCCACACGATGTTGAAGTAATTGCCGGTATGTCCGCGTTCGCGTTCGTCGTAGGCCGCCACGCTCATTTTCGCGAAGAAGGTGGCAGCCTCGACATCACCTAACAAATCGAAGAGAACAGCCGCGTTGGAGGATTTTCCGTTGTCCTCATGACCCGGCCATGGTGCGTGATCACCGTAGGGAGGAGCACCTTTGTTCATATACCAGCGGAGGAAAGAGGAGACGCGGTCGATCGCCTTGTCGAGATCCGGGTTTTTCACACCGGCTTCGCGGGCGAGCACCATACCGACTGCAAGCGGCATGCCCGGCGAGTTCATGGCACCATAGCCGTTAAGATTGCCATCGGGCCGGGCGAACTTGTGCCCCCATGTGCCCACGCCGCTCTGGCCACGAGCGGATTCGAGAGCCAGCCGCGTGAGTCCCGGCATGACTGACTGGTCGCCGGTAGCGATGACGTATTCCGCGAGAAAGATCAGCGCGTAACCGTAGTGCCAGGTGGCCATGCTTTCCATGCGCAGCTCGGCGGCGAGCTTCGCATACCCGGCGACCAGCGGCTTGTATTCCTCCTTGCCGGATGCCAGCAGGGCCATGGCGTTGATACTGTTAGGAATGGAAGTGCCGGACAACCCGCGCTTGGCGATCGCCTGGCAACCGAGATCGAGGATTTTCGCGGATTTCTTGCAATCGTAGGGTGCGGTGGCGCTGTAGGTGCCCAGGACGGGAAGTTTGATTTCGACGGTTTCGGTTTTTCCGGCACGCCAGCGAATGAGTTGGAGGATGCCTTTGGAGGCCTCCTGTTCGGCGGTGGTGACAGCCTTGGCGAATTGGATGCGGGCGTCCTGATCGAATGGTTTGCCACCCACGCCGAGGATCACGTCATCCGCTTGGAGAATGCCGTCGGAAGGAGAACCTTTGGCCACATTCGTGATGAGGATCTGGCGGGCTTCATCGGTATGTTTCCATGCGTAGATCCAGCCACGAGCACCGGTGGAACCGAGCGTCCAGTCATGGCTGTCGTCGGATTTCCCACCTTGGGTGAAATCCGGTATCGGGGTTTTGCCTTTGGCGCGGGAAGCAGCCATGCCATTCTCGGATAGGCCTATGACAAACGCGCAAAGTGCGAGTATCGGGGTGATGGTTTGTTGGATGGTTTTCATGCGTAGGGTCGGATTTGTGATGGAAAGAAAGAACCGGATAAGCCCTACGCATACGCCATGATTCGGATGGTCATTACAAAGATCGATGGGATTTGAGAAAAAGCGGGGTAATTGCCATGGCATCGCACTCCATGAATGATCGAATACATGTGAACGGACGGAATCATGGTGTTGGCAAGGCTCTGAGGCGGCAGAAGATCCGACCGCTGTCATCGACCGCACTGGCGGGAATGGTGGCTTGCACTTGGTTGATGTTGCCGTTTGGCGTTACTTCAAACGCCACGCCGCTGGATGGATCAATACCGCTCGAGGAGGGAACGGCCACGGTGTGATCCTCCCATGAGTCGCCGACGCCCAAATCCCGGCTGAACTGCAAACTGAGGGTGGCCGCACCCCGATGGGCGGCATTCAGGCAGTTGAAAGACAAGGTCAATCCGCCATCATTCGCCCTCCGCGCTGCCGGAAGCCGACTGTTGGCGCTTTGCCCGGGCGAAGGTGAGCCAAGCACCCATGCGACTCCGTCGGGAACGCCGTCGCCATTGGCATCATCCCCGAATGCCGATGCGCTTCCGGACGACCAAACCTCAAATGCGGATTTCACCGTGATGTTGAGTGTGGTTTGCACGGTGGAGATGCCATCGCTGACACTCACGACAAAGCTGTTGTCTCCCAGATGGCTGCTCAATGGCGTTCCCGACAGTGCCCCGTCCGCAGCCACGCTCAACCATGTCGGACCACTGACTTTGGCGAATGTGAGCACGCCGCCACTGACGTCGTTAGCGGATCCTGCAAGAGTTGCCTGGTTGCTAAGGAATTGCTTTTGGGGTGAAGGCCTTTGAGGAAGCTCATGAGAGGACCGGAGACGGGGGAAAAGGGGGTTGTCTATCACGGCTCACGGCAAACAAATTGTCGCCATCCATCAACTGATCCTCAACCAGAAGTCATCAACGCCGACCTCGCTTGAGCCAAATGACATCCTCGAAAAATTTTTTATCAACTCAGAGTTTCATTTTCTGAACACACCACCCACACCCCCGACTGCGCCAATCGACACATAGGTATCAACCAAAAACGCGATCCTACAACACGGCCTCAGCATCTCTTTCGCATCGCAGCCATAGCACGACCCCTGGAGAAAACCAGCAAGGGTCCACAAAGCGAAACCAGCAGCAGGCTGCCAGGCTCCGGCACAGCCACGGCATTCCACGAAAGACCATAGTTCTGAAGAAAAGAATTTGTGCCCCAGATATCGTTGAGCGTGTTGTCGAAAGTATTGCCACCATATTCAACGCGTATGCCATACCGTCCAGTGGTCGGCGCGGTGAAGGATAGGTGCTCGACGTTATTATAGAAACTCTCCGAGCGGGCAACGAGGTCGGTGAATGTGTTGTTTTGATCAAGTGCCCATACAGACAAATTGAGGTTGGCTTGGGCGACTTCATAAAGATCACCCATAAAGGGGTCAAATTCACGTGCACGCATCCAGGTGAGAGTGGTGGTGATCGTGCTGTTGCCAAGGATCGGATTGGCCAGCAGATAGTCGTTGTTGGTACCCACCATGGCATTGCCGTAATCCCACCCGCTTGTGGCTACACTGCCAAGCTGACCCTGACCCGTGCCCGAGACATCGATCTGCCCATTCACCTGCAACTGGAATGTCGTATCCAGATTCATGCGCCCGGTGCCGACAACCCAGTCGACCGACTGCGTGGTGCTGATGTACGAATCCCCACCGGCACTGGCCAGAGTCTGACCATTGCTCCAGCCACTGGTCTTGTCGGCACCATTGAGGAGAAGAGCCTTGGTGACGACGCTTTGCCTGGCGTTCTGGTTGCCGGATAGTTCGCTAAGCGTCTTTGCGGCGCTTGCAACAAGGCTGGCACCACCCGCCACAAGTGGCGCGGAGAAACTCGTGCCCGCAATACCCTGAGAGTACTGGTTGGTGGCCGTGTTGTTGGTCGATCCTGCAAGAGTGGTATTGTTGCCACCATTTTGGCCGCCATAGAAAGCACTGCTAAGGGAAACACCCGGCGCCGAGATGTCCACCGCCGCACGCACTCCGTTCACAATCACCATGGCGCCGCTCTCGTTGTAATACCCGAAGCTCTGCGGAGAACGGCTGCTGAAGCTTGCCGCAGCATCAAAAGTATTGGCGTTGCCAAGCGCACCAACCGTGATGGTATTGTAGCCAGCTCCCGGAGCACCCACCGAGTTGGACCCTGGCCCGCTATTACCAGCACTGGTAACATAGGTCGAAAACGGATTCTGATAGGCCATCGAATCGCTGAACAATGTGAAAACAGCCGTGCCTCCCGGATCCGTGTAACCAAAACTCGAATTAATCACATCGGACGCGGCGAATGAGTTCGTAAATGCGGTCACATAGGAATTCGCACTGTTGGAGAATGCTCCCGCATAAGCAGTTCCAGACCATGAAGTGGCAATCGCCGCACTGCGAAGGTCCGTTCCGTAGGCAATGCCCTGCTGAAAAATTCCTCCATTGGTATTGGTCTGGCGACCTCCAATCAACATGCCCACCCATGTCGCATGACGATCGTACTTGGGTGCTACCAAAGTGCCGCCCCAAGTGTCCGACGAGTGGGTGAAACTGGTGACATGACCAAGCGATTCATGACCGTTCCAGATATGACCTGCCTCAAGGTTGGTTGTGACGGTGTTCTGGCCGGTGATCGATGTGGAGTGATTGTAATATCTGTTGGCTCCCAGGAAATAGTTGCCGTTGAACGAATTGCCGCCAACGCTCGATGTGAAATCGCCAACCGGAGCGACCGAATGCTCAGGCTCATAGGTAAATTGGGATTCAATGCCTTGCGAGGTATCAAAGGCAATGGCATTCATGCCATCCAACAGACCATCGGCACAAACCGCAGAAACCTGAAGCCATGCGCAAGCAAGAAGGATCGACGGACTCTCAAACAAAATGGGGCGAATAATCATGCAGGCAGGGCTTAGGGTGTTTTTTGCTGCTAGGACTTTGCTTTCTGCGGGAGGCCCCTGAAAGAGCCATTGGGTCGGAGTTGCTAAGGAATTGCTTTTGGGGTGAAGGCCTTTGAGGAAGCTCATGAGAGGACCGGAGACGGGGGAAAAGGGGGTTGGAATCATTCTTTGATCAGATCGAGGATCGTTCTTGAGGCGACGGAATTCTTGACGGTCATTTGGTGGTTCATGCCGATGAAGAGTGGCTTGCCATCGACGATAGTGGGTTTGGTCTCCTTGTCGGCGATTTCCAGAGCTTTGCTCTTTGCGTCGATGCCGAGCGGGAGGTTGTTGTAAGTGATGGAAACGGTGTTAGAAACCATGCCGATCATATTGCCTTGATGGTTGAAAATGCAGCCGCCGCTGGATCCTTTGGCGTAATCGGCGGTGACGTTCATGACGCATTTTTCCTTATCGTTGAGGTAGAAGCGGGAGATGCAACCATGGGTCAATGTGTAGAAATTGCCAACAGGGTGGCTGATGATGGTGGCGGGCTTGCCGACCGGTTCATCACGAAATATCGGAGCAGCTTGCAAGCCGCTGGCGTCTTTGAGTTTGAGGATGGCGACATCGCCGTCTTGATCAGCTGCGAGGATTTCATCCACTAGGAAGGCCTTGCCGTCGATGGTCATCACTCCCATGCCGATGAGTTTTGATTGGTCGCTCTCGGCCACATGGTAATTGGTGACTACGATTCCATTTTCGTGGATGACGACACCGGTTGCGATGTTGGTGTGAGTTTTTACGCACTTGTTGCTTTTGCAGTGGTAGAGTTTGGAGACCATCACCACGCTGCCGATGCATTTTTGATAGATGTCAGCAGGGGTCATTTCTGCGGTGTTGACAGACGGCAGGTCGAGCTTGCAGGACTTGCGTGACAATTGTTCTTTGAGTTTTTCATATGGCGTGTGGTTGCCGGCTTTGATCAGTTCAGCCATTTTTGCTTCAAAGTCCTCGCGTAGTTTTTTGTCGTTGATGACGAGTGGCGCGGATTCAGCGTTTTGCGCGTGGCTGGTGATCGCGCTAAAAGCGATGGCTGTGCAGGTGAGGATGGTATGCCAGATCTTCATGTGAGGGTACTACGTTTGGGGTCGGGAAAAGTTTCCGTTAAAACGAACGCGAGTTCGTGGTTTGTTCAATTATCTGCCTTATGGATGACAAGGCGTTCTTATTCAGCCTTCAAAGGCATGGGCGGTAACCCCTTTGGTCTTGAGGCCGCGAATGACGAAGAGGCGGCCTGCGTGTTCTTCCTTGGCGGTTTTATGGACACCCGTGGTGACGTAGAGATCCTGCAAGTCGGGCCCGCCAAATGCACAGGCGGTGGTTTCTAAGCAAGGCAATGGAATGCGGCGCAATTCATCGCCAGTGCTTGGATTGAACGATGATACGCAACCGCCGTGGCAGAATGCGATCCATAGATTGCCCTTGGCATCGATCGTCATGCCATCCGGTGAGGCGTCGATGTGGCTGGTGGAAAACGCGGTGCGCAAGTTGCGCAGGTGGCCGTCATCGTAGTCGAATGCGAGCACTTCGTTGCTAAGGAATTGCTTTTGGGGTGAAGGCCTTTGAGGAAGCTCATGAGAGGACCGGAGACGGGGGAAAAGGGGGTTGGTGAGTCGGCCAATCGAGCAGTAAGAACATCGGCGAGTGGAACATGCTTCTGCGCCTCGCGCTGAAACACTCGGCGGATAGCATCAGAACATCGGTGGATCAATGAGAAGGACATAGCATTGTGGAGTAACCCATCCAGCTGCAACACGGCAGCTTGGCGCTGCTTCTAACAGACCAATGCTGACCCAAGATAAAGACGTAAACCAAGTGAGAGGCAAGCATCACCCATCGATTTAGATTGTTAAACATCAACTACAATGAAATACCCCAAACCAACGATACCCATGCAGTCGAATCGCCACCTTCGGTGGTGCCATTGAGTCGTAAGTTGATAGTGCCAACTTCGGTGATGGCCCTGATGCCGACCGAGCCGATCATCCAAGTGTCATCTGCTTCCGACATCATCAAACTGAAGTTAGATCCCAATGCCTGACCATTCACGGCGGAATTCCTCTCGCTCAATTGTTGGTACATACCGACTTCTCCAGTCACTGCCATGAATGGATTGATTTCATAAAGCATGTTTAGACCTGCACGCGCTTCGAGGGAATGATCGGTGCGAGAAGCATAGATGGCAGGGGCCGCACCACCCGCTTCGCTATAGCCGTCGACTTGTGATTCGATGAAAGATAGGTCGACGTAGGGTGAAAATTCGCAGCCTGCGAGCGCGAACGAATTTTCCCAGTCGACTCGTGCACGAAACGCGCATGTGCTAATATCGGTCTCGCCATAGGAATAGTCGGTTGCCAATCCGGTATCATAAGCGCGCAATATATCCGCAGCGGATTGGTGATAATATCCGGTAAATGTCATCCAGGCATTCGAGCCTAGTCCTTCCGCTGGCAAGATGAGTTCACCCAGCAGGTATTCGCCGCGCATTTCCTGGTCGCCTCCTAGGTAGGTATCGTGATCACTCCAAGACTTACCCAAGCCAATACCAAGCTGGATTCCAGAAGAACTCAAAACGCGTGAGGCTCCGATTTCAGCAATCCCAAAACTACCATCACGTTGGGCATGCTGATCCTCTCCCCAATCGCCGCCGACCCAAAACGCATAGTCTTTCCCCGGCTCGACGCGATAATCCATCGGATGGCCATGCAGCCCGTGCAAAACCATCCCTCCGGTGCGCATCGCAGTTCGTGAAATTTGAGCTTGTTCCGCCACACTCGTTTCATCCAGAAGGACACGGAGCACCAGATGCAGGGTAGATTCCTTCTGAATGTTGTAATCCGAGAGCGTGCGACCATCCTCCAGTTGCTTGCCCGCAAAAATAAGCCGTTGTTGATCAGGAGGAAAGCCTTCCTTGTCCTGGATCTTCTGCTTCACACTATCAATGCTATCGGATGAATCCACATCGAGCGTAATCGTCTTTCCCGTCAGCGTTTTAACAAAAATTTGCATACTCGCATCGGCCTCTGGAGCCAGAGAGATGCCAAAAATTATGGAGAGCAGATAAATGAGTTTTTTCATATTTTGTGAATGATTTGCGAAGAAGACTTTGGGTAATTCAATTCGAAGAGGGAAGATATTTTTAACCGAGGAACTTGCAGGCTTCATAACCAGAGCGGAGCGATGGCAATCTATTCGTGGATGGCACGCCATGGAGTCTTGTTGCTAAGGAATTGCTTTTGGGGTGAAGGCCTTTGAGGAAGCTCATGAGAGGACCGGAGACGGGGGAAAAGGGGGTTGCGATCACCGCTCGTGGGAAGGCGAGATAACAGAAGGGTCTCATGCGGGAGGTTACTTGTCGCCGAGCAAGGCTCTGATGGCGTCCTCCACTTTGCTGTTGTCGCAATCCGCGAGCACGAGTTTGCCCTCGCGGTCGATGAGGTAGTAATCGGGGAAACCATCGACGTGGTAGGCCTTGGCGAGCTTGCCATCCTCATCCACGGCGACGGGGTAGGCGATCTTCTTGGCGTCCACGACCTGTTTCATTTTCTCCGAGCCTTTGGGATGGCAGACGCCGATGACCACGACGTCCTTGGCGTATTTTTCGGCGAGTTCGTTAGTGTGGGGGATGCTGGCGAGGCAGGGTCCGCACCAAGTGGCCCAGAAGTCGAGCACGACGATCTTGCCCTTGAGGTCGGCGAGTTTGAGCGGCTTGGAGTTCGTCCAGTCCTTGAGATCGATCTCGTCGGCAGGGGCGCCCCCGATCTTGGCGAGGCGTTCGCGTTGTTGGGCCGTACCCTCGGCGAAGGGCGTGAGATCGGCGGCATGGGCGGGGGCGATTGCAAGAGCGAGGATGATGAGGCGTTTCATGGCGGTTTTCATTCGCCGCGAGCGTTGCCTTCCGAACCGCTTTGCCAAGATTTCTTTTGGCGGCGGTTTTTTGGCGGATGAGCTTCCTGCTTGTCAGGTGTATTCGAGAACCAGGGTTCGGCCGTCGTCCAATTGGATTTCGTCTGGTTTCCATGTGGGGCGCTGGTCGAAGCCTTCAGGATCGGGATCGGATGGATTCCGGGGACGGTTGAACCAGTCGAGATTCGGTTCGTCGTCGGGTATCCATTCTTTGATCGCCTGCCAGGGCGGTTCGATGGGTTCCATCGTCTCGATGTCGAAAGGAGGCGGCGGTGGCCGAGGGAGCTGGATGATGCCTTCCCAAAGCCCGTGGAGACGGAGGAAGAATTCGATTTGCTCGGGGCGTTTTACTGCACCGGCGAGTTTCATGGGAGCTTTGCAGCATGGGCATTGGAGCGGGTCTGCTCCCCAGACTCTGAGGATGAGGTCACGCCATAAGGGACGCATGGAGCGGGCGGATTGTTTTGGTGGGGCGGGGACGAGGAGGATTTCCGATTGATGATCCGACTTCGCCGAGGCTACGACGGACAGGTTGTTGATTTCTGATTGTTGATTTGAAGGGGGGGCCGGTGGGCGGATGATGCGGTCGGGAATGAGGGATTGTTGGCCTCGGGTTTTGTTGGAATAGAGGCCGTAGTAGCGGACGGTTTGTTTGCCCTTGGGCGGGAGGTGGTCGATGACGGCGGCGATGAAGTCGGGGGCTTTGAAGATCTCGAAGTTGCGCTTGGTGTTGTAATGTCGTTTGGAGCGGTAAATGACGGTCTGGGTGCTGGCGTTCCAGGTGATTTTCTGGAGGGAGAAGGGATGGCGGAGGAGATACTCGGCCAAACGTTTGCGCCCGGCGCTGTCGTGGGCGGCGACGGGCTTTTCGCCGCCGTCGTGGATGTGGAAGCCGGAGTGTTTCCAGAAGAGAAGGTCGGCGAGTTTTTTCGGGCTGATGTGTTTGCCGTCGCGGAGAGCTTGGAGGAAACGATGGCGGAAGAGTTCGATGGCGGGGGCGAGGTCTTCGGCGGGCATGCAGTGGAAACGGCCATCCGGGGTGAAGAGGCCGTCGGCAGCGAGGACGTGGAGGTGCGGGTGGAAGATCAAGTAGTCGCCGAAGGTGTGGACGGCGGCGATGGCTCCGAGTTTGCCATCGGGAAGGTTGAGGCGGGCGCGGAAGATTTCCTGGAGGGTTGCGGTGGCGGTTTTGAAGAGGTGGTGGAGGAGATCGCGGCGCTTGCGGAAGATGCCGCGAAGGATCTTGGGGATGGTGAAGACGAATTGGCGGTGTGGGACTTCGTGGCAGACGGCGGTGGCGATCCAATCGGCCGTCTGCCGGACGCGGCGTTGGTGGCAGGCGGGGCAGAGGTGGCGGCCTTTGCAGGTGAAGGCGAGGAGGCGCTCGTGACCGCAGTCCGTGCAGTGGAAGCGGAGGAAGCCGGAGGCGAGGTCGCCGCAGCGGAGGAAGTTGCGGACGGTGGTGAAGACGTTAGGGCGGAGCGGGCCGAGGGTGGGACGGTGTTTTTTCTCGTAGGCGGCGACGAAGGTGTCCCAGGCGGCAGTGAGGATTTGCCAGAGTGGGGAGGCCCGGGGGCGGCGGGGTTGGTATATGGATGGCACAATGTGTGTTCATAAGAACATTAATCGTGCGGGGCAAGAATGGAGGTGATGGATCGGTTTTGGGGAAGATCAGCTTTTGTGGCTATCGGGATGATCCTCTTCTTTTTGTCTGGCACCTTGAACACCACCCGCAGGTTTGCGCATGGATTCCACCTTGGCCAACGGCACGTTGCGGCGGCAAATGATGACCTCGCCGCCCATTTCCACGATTTCAAGAAACTCGGAAAGCCGGTCCTTGAATTCAGCGGTGTTTACCAGAATCGCCATGGCCACAAACATGGCCAACGGCAAGAAACCGCTTCCGGACTTGCCGCGCCGGGCGGCAAAGGGCATTTCCCCGGCATGGCTTTTTCCGCGGTGTTGTTTGATTTCGACGGGGTCCTGGTGGACACCGAGTGGGCGATCTATCAGGCGTGGCTGCGGACTTTCGAGGACCACGGCCACGACTTGCCGCTGGAAATTTACACGCGCTGCATCGGCTCGGATTTCGCCACGTGGTCGCCGAAGACGCACTTGGAGGAGCTCTCGGGGCTGGCCTTTGATTGGCACGATCTCGACGCGCGGCGGCAGGAGCGGATCATGAGCGACTTGACCGGCGAAGGGACGATGTCGGGCGTGATCGGCTTGCTGGAACAACTCGGCCGCGGAGGGAGCCGGCGGGCGGTGGTTTCGAGTTCATCGCATCACTGGGTGGATGGCTGGCTGGGGAAACTGGCGTTCGCGCACCATTTCGAGACGGTCGTCTGCCGGGGCGACGCGGCGCGAATCAAGCCGGCTCCGGATTTGTATCTGGAGGCGGCGAAACGGCTGGAGCTCCAGCCCGCGGAGTGCCTTGTGATTGAGGATTCGCTCAACGGCGTGAAGTCGGCGAAGGCCGCCGGGATGAGCGTCTGGGTGGTGCCGAACCGGGTGACCGCGGGACTGGATTTCTCGGCGGCGGACCGGATTTTCCCCTCGCTGGTCGAGCTGGCTGGAGCGCTTCAGTAACCGGCCGGGTGGCGCATCACGTGGCCTCGGACCTGGCGGGTCTCCGGTTTCCAGAGCGGACCTGACTCGCCGACGGGGCCGCCGGTATCGAGGCGCAGGCCGGCGACGGTCATGAAAACGTGGCCCTTCCGGGTGTAAATGGTAATCCATTTGCCTTCACCCTTTTTGCCGTAGCCGAAATAGTCGCGGGACGGAATGCTGCCTTTCATGAGGCCCGCCTCGCGGAGGACGTAGGACACGGTGCCGGAGCAATCGTAGCCGGAATCTTTCTGCCGCGCGTGGCCGCCGCCCCATTTGTATGGCCTGCCTTGCAGGCGGTTGCCGGCGGCGACCGCCCGCTTCACGGCGGCCGGGGCGTTTCTCGGCGCGTAGGCGAGTCCGTCCTTCAACAGGGCGGTGCGGCCGCTTTCAAAATGGTAGGAAACCGGCCGCCTGGCTTTGACTTGGCTGGAGCAGGAAACGAGTCCGCTGGAGAACGGCAGGCCGATTGCCAGAACGAGAAGGAAGTTTTTCACGGCGGCCAAATTTGCAAAATTATCAAGCGATGTAAATTATTTTGTCCCGTGCTCGGCGAGGTAGGCAATGACTTGGCCCAGTGCGCGGGCGCGGTGGCTCAAAGTGTTTTTGACCGCGTCGCCCAACTCCGCGAACGTCTGCTCGTGCCCCGTCGGGATGAACAGCGGGTCGTAGCCGAATCCGCCGGTTCCGCTCAGCGCGTCCACCAGCCGTCCCTCGACGGTTCCCGAGAAATTCGCCTGCTCCACGCCGTGGCGGGCGAGCACCATGGTGCAACGGAAGCGGGCGCTGCGATCGGCTTTCCCGGCCATTTCCGCCAACAAGCGGGCGTTGTTTTTCGCGTGGTTTCCCTCCTCGCCGCCATAACTGGACGACCAGACGCCCGGTGCGCCGGCGAGCGCGTCCACTTCGAGACCGGAATCATCGGACAAAACCCAGCCCTCCACGCCGGCGCTGATTCCTTCGGCTTTCAGGCGGGCGTTTTCGAGAAAGGTCGTCCCGGTTTCCTCGATCTCCGGGAAATCCGGAAAGGCCGTCGCGTCCAGCACTTCGAAATCGTCCCCGATCATCGCCCGGATCTCGGCGGTTTTGTGGGCGTTGCGGGTGGCGATGATCAGACGTGGCGGCGCTTGCATGGCCATTCGCTAAACCGAATGAGGCGGCCTGACGAAAAAAATTTGAATAATCCAGCGTTTGGCGGCACTTAATAGGAACATGAAAGCAATCACTTGGCTCGCTGCCGTCACCTGCGGCGCCGCCCTCACCGCCACCGCCTTCGCTTCGACTCCCGAAGGTTGGACCACTGATCTCGACAAAGCCTTTGAAAAGGCCAAGACCGAGAAGAAATCCGTGCTCGTCGAGTTCACCGGTTCCGATTGGTGCCCGCCGTGCATCGCGATGCGCAAGAACGTGTTTTCCACCAAGGAGTTCGTCACTGCGGCTTCGAAAAAATACATTCTCGTCGAATTGGATTTCCCGAAAGGCGACCCGGCGGTGAAGGAGAAAAACCAGCCGTTCGCGGAGAAATACAAAATCGAAGGCTTCCCAACGGTGATCCTGTTCACGCCGGAAGGGAAGGAGTTCACCCGCTTTTACGCCTCCGCGTTCCCTAAAACCGAGGATTTCCTGGCACACCTCGACAAGGCGCTCGAAAAGAAGGACCTCGACTGAAATTGACCCGTTCCGAGCACTCATGAAATTCCTCTTCAAATCCCTCGCCATCCTATCCGTATCCACCTCCCTGGCCCTCGCGGGCGGAGAGGGCTGGCACACCGATTGGGAGGCCGCGAAAGCCAAGTCCAAGGCCGAGAACAAGCCGATTCTCATCAACTTGACCGGCTCCGACTGGTGCGGTTGGTGCATCAAAATCGAGAAAGAGGTCTTTTCACAAAAAGCCTTCAAAGACTTCGCCGCGGCAAACCTGATTCTGATGGAAGCGGACTTCCCCAAGAAAAAGGAACAGACCGCCGAGCTGAAAAAGCAGAATGCGGCCCTCGAAAAACAATACCTCGCGGGCGGGTTCCCCACCGTTTACCTGCTCGACTCCGAGGGCAAAAAGCTCTCCGAAGACATCGGCGAGCTCAAAGGCGGAACGGACGCCTACATTGCGAAACTCAAGGAACTCCTCGCCAAAACGAAGGAGTAGGCCGAGCGACGATCACCGCGGCAGCGCGTTTGACGCGCCAAGGAAAAGGGCCGGAACCCGTGGAAATTTCTCCCACGTCATTCCGACCCTGTCTGGTGGCGGCTTTAAAACCCCTCAAGGGAGGGGCTCAGCAAGCGGCGCCCCCCGGCACCGCTCCGCTGCAGAACACTACTTCGTTAAATGCCACGAAAAATTTGCGGGGTGACGCGCCGCCGGGCCCCCCGGCCCGTCGCTGCGTCGCTGCCCGCAGCGCGCCCTTGCCGATGACGGAGCTGAACGAGTGCCTCGGCGAGCGAGGCCCCCCGACCTCGATAGTTTTGCCTGTGCTGTCGTTCCGCCCCGCTTCCCCCATCGTGCAGGCGGGTTGCTGGTATTTCACATGAATCCGCCCGGCATTGCCGGTGGGAAAGAAGGCGAATTCACCCAATCCAAACCCTTGACCCTGGCGAATCGTTCCCCCCGGATTTTCATCGCCGGTCTGCGGGGTTGGGGTTGGAGTGAAGCTCGTCATCTCTTTACCAATCGCAACCCCCGCGCCTTGATTTCCAAATTAAGTAAACTTTTTTGATGAGCTGGCTTTAAGTAGAGCCGGATGACCTTCCGTTCCTAATAAGTCATCTGGAGGCCGACGTGAATCTCGGAGCCCGCGTCATCCAAGCGCCAGCCGTGATCGACCCGCAGGTCCACCTTGTCGGCCATTTTGATCCGCACGCCCAATCCGGCGCTCGACAGCGAAACCGCGTCTTCCCCGCAGTTCTGCAACATCGCTTGATCGTAAAAGCCCAACAACCTCATCTGATAGCGGGCCTGGATCGTGAGCGCCGGCGCATAAAGTTCCAGACTGCTTTGCCAGCCGTTGTCGGCGTAATATTCGCGCTCGGCGACTCCGCGCACCGTCTGATAGCCGCCCGCCGCGAATTGCTCGACGGGGAGCAGCCGGGTGTTCGCCACTTGGCCGGCGGCGCGCAGGGCGATGCGCCAGTCCGCGCCTAACGACCACCAACCTTGCGTCGCCAGCCGCAGGATTCCGTAGTTCGCCACCGCTTCGGAGTCGTAAATTTGGAAGTCCTCGTCGTCATTTCCCGGGATCACCCCGCCGGGCGCGCCCAGCAAAGTGGTGTCGATCTGGAAAGCCCCGTCATCCCAATCGCGGGCCAAGCCGTAATTGAGCTTCGCGTTCACCAGCCTTACCTCGCCGGGCGAAAAGGGGGCTCCACCGAAAAGCACGAATTGGTTAGTCGCCTTGACCTCGACGCCGGCCGTCAGCCGTTGCCGCCATTTCCCGAGGCTGGGCAATGACAGCTTTTGAAGCGCTGCCATCGACCACGAGGTTCCGGTATTTTCCACCGGCAAACCGCTTTGCATCGAATACGAGAGCACTTCCGCGTAAACCGCGTCGAGCTGGAGCGACTGATGGATGCGGTGAAAGGGGATTTCCCAGCTCAGCGCGTGCGCTTGCAGCGAGGACACGGGATCACCGAGGACCGTCTGCCACGCCAGGATGTGCTCGTTTTTTGTCATTCCCGCCGCTCCGAACATGAAGCGGTCTTTTCCTAGGAGGTCCGGCCCGCTGTTTTCGTAACCGAGCGTCGCCCGCCACGGTCGTTTCTCCGCCAGGCCGATGAGCAAATCCGCGGTCGCCGGTTCGCTGCCCGGAGAGACCATCAACTGCGGCCGCCGGAACACGCTGCGGCCATACCAAGCCATCTGCTCGTCGAGCTCGGAGCGCCGTAAAATTTCGCCGCGCCGCAGTGTAAGCCCCCGGGTGACGGCTTGCGGACTGCCGTATTTCGGGCGGGTGACTCCGACGTTCCCGATCCGGCCGACATCGACAAAAAATCTCAAGATCCCAGTTTCCAAATCCTGATCCGGCGCATCGATGCCTACCACCGGGTATCCTTCGACATCGTAATGGACCAGAATCGTGTCGGCGATGGCGACGAGATCGCCCTCCGCCAGAGGCCGCCCGCTCCAGGGCGCGAGCTTCGCGCCAAGCGTGGTCGGGGAAGGCAGCAGCAAATTCTCCGCCACGCGGAATCCGTCCAAGATTCGGGTCAATTCCTCGCCGCTCCGGGATTCCAGGCGGATTTCCGTGAGCCGCTTGCAGAGGATCGCTCCGGTCCCGACCGCGCGGGTGTCCGCCTTTTTCACCGGCAGTGATTCCACCGGCTTGGGTTCCGGAACGCGCGGATCCACCCCGGGCAGGAACTGCGCGTGGGCCACGGACGTCAGGAAAATAGCCAGCAACGGGCGCATCGCGGATCGGGTTTCGAGGTGGGACTCAGCGGGTGGAGTTTTTCGCAACTCAGCCCGGCTGAGGCGTTTCACAGCACCCACTTAACACGTCCTGACTTTTAGGCCAACATAAACAAGCCGCCGCAAGCAAGGCGGGACGACGCATCAGCCCCACAAGGAAGGGCGATATCCGATCGCCCAGTCCATGAAACGCCAGCGAGATGAGCAGGGGCGCTTCCCATTGCCCATCCACCCGCCGCGGCAGCCCCACTTCCGCCGCCCCTTGGGCAGCGGCTCTCTTCATTTCCACCGTCAAGAAACGCCCCCACGCATCCAAGAAATCGACATTTACCTCGAAGAAACGCCCACACACATCCGAGAAATCGCCTCCGACATCCAAGAAACGACCTCGCGCAGTCAAGAAACGCCCCCCGCAGCCAAGAAATCCCCTCGCGTATCCGAGAAATGACCTCACGCACTCAAAAAACACCCACGCGCACCCAAGAAACGCCCGCCGCCGCCAAGAAACGACTCCGCACAACCGAAAAACAACCTCGCCCATCCAATCCGTAACAGAACGAATCCTAATAATCCACTCGCCCACAATTACTTGCAGATAATCCGCCCCATATCTGGAAGCCTTGCTCGTCAGTCGAGACTCTTTCGAGCTGCATCAGGGAGGAAAATACGCCATCGTCCGCGCTGTTGATTCCTGCAAAAAATCGATTTTCCTCCCTGAAATAGATGTGCTAGCTTCCCCGGCATGATCACCATGGAAGAGCGAGTGAAATCTTTGGAACAGGAAGTTGCGGGTATGAAAGCAATCCTCCATCGCTCCTCCTCAGTGAAAAATGACTGGGAAAGCTCCGTGGGCGCTTTTGAGAGCGACCCGCTTTTCAAGGAAGCCCTGCGTTTGGGCCGGGAGTATCGCGAAAGCCAACCCCCACCTGTCGATCGTGAAGGTGCTTGATACCAATCACCTCGCCGAGCTCGAGAAAAACTCCGCCGCCGGACGACTCTTGCGCACGCGCCTCACGAATCAACACGACCCCTTGGCAACGACCATCATCACCGTCGAGGAACACCTTCGCGGATGGCTGGCGCTGCTCAATCGCTCCAATGACCCGGACTGGCAAATCCCGGTCTATGCGCGACTGCAAAAGCAGGTCGATTTGTTCGCCCACTGATTGGTCCTTCCTTTCGATCAGGAAGCGGCAACATTACTCCGCCAATTTCAAAAGCACCGACTCCGCATCGGCACCATGGATCTGAAAATCGCCTGCATCGCCATCACCCACGATGCCACTCTCCTCACCCGCAATACCGTGGACTTCGCCCAAGTCCCCGGCTTGCGGTTTGAAAACTGGCTGGATTGAAAAATCCAATTCCTCCCCCTTCGATGTTCAATGTTGGGCGTTCAATACTCGATGTTCCCTCCCTCCTCGAAGACCTCTCGAAGGGGTCAGTCGAAGGGGTCCCGACTAACAAGCATTGACCGCTAAAGCGGGATTCGATCGTCCTGCCTTTTAGGCCAACATAAACAAGCCGCCGCGAAACGACCCGATTCAGCGTTTTGCGAGCGCTGTATTTCCGCCGCGCATGCCGAAAAACGACGACCGCTGGAGCAAGGATTTTGAATTGTCGTTCTGCGCCATCCGCTTGTCGGCGCGCTCGGTGGGGGAGGAATCCCTCTTCGCATCGCCGGTCGCGCTCATCGGCACGGTGTATTTCATCGTCTGCGGCGCGGCGTTCACCTTGGTGCCGTCCGGCCGCGTCAGTTTGGGAAGGGTCAGAGTCGCCTCGTTGACAGCCGGAGCCGCGTCACCTTCATCCGGCAACAAAACCGTCCCTTGTGGGTCGTATTTCCCTTCGAAAACCGCGTTTCCGACGATCACGCCGCTCGACTCGTTGGTAATCAGTCCTCCATCTCCCACTTCCAGGAAAATCCGGCCTTTTCCCACATTCAAACTCCCTTGATTGCTGATTTCACGGCCCGCCGCCACCTCGATCCGGCTGGCGCGCGTCTCGCCGAGGTGCAGGACAAATCCAAACCCGCTCTCCTCCTTGAGCCGCCGTTCCCCGGCGGCCGCCACGGAAATCTCCCTGCCGCCGCCGATCAAAACATCCTGCGAGGCCAGGATTTGCGCCGTGTCTCCCACGATCACGCGCTCGCCAGCGAGAACCACGTCCCCGCCGCTTGCTTCCACGCGACCATTGACCGTCAGAAAGCTGAAGCCGCCCTTGCCGCTCATTTTGTAGCCGTTTCCATCCGAGAAATCCGCCGCGTCCGAATTCAAGGTCGAGAGAGTCACGCCCTTCGCGATGATCGAGCCATTCACTTCCAAATCGGCGGTGGGTGAGAAAAAAGCGACGATTCCGTTCGAAGTCACCGCCCCGTCAATCAGGTGGGTCCGGCTCCCGCTGAGAAAGTTCACCACGGTCTTGCCGTCCGTGAAATGAAACACCATCTCGCTGCCGCTCTTGAGATCAAGCTGCTCCCAGTCGAGCACCGTGTCCTTCGTCAGCGTGAAAACCGTGCGGGTTCCCGTGGCGGTCGCTTCCGTCGTCCACGTCGCCGTGCCGGGCGTCGTCAAAACCGGATCCTTCGCATGAAGAATACCTGCCAGCGAACCAACAATGGCCACTCGAATGGGGATCGTAAAAAGTTTCATGGGGCGGAGGGACTGAAACCCCGATAATTAACCAATTCTGACTTTTTGGTATTACGGGATCGCGTAGCTCACCGCCGCGCCCCGGCGCAAAACAATTCAGGCCGAAATCCAGCCATTCCCCCCCGGGTTTGGCAGATTTCGGCCTGAAGATTGCAGGAACCTATCAGCACATCAAATCGTCTGGGAGGCGGCTGCCCCCCGGCGTCCGCCTCCCAGTCACAATGCATTCACCCGACCGTATCATCAGGGCCGATCCCACCCGCGCTCCCCCCGGAGCTTGGACTGGGCTTGTTTCGGCGACGGCGGTCAAGTTTGTCATCCCTACTCCAATCGCAGTTGAAATTAACGATTTCCAAAAATTGTGAAAAAACTTACATCTCAGGGAGACAGAGTTTCTCCCTTCCGATCCCGCATGCACCGCTCCTTGCATTTTTTCCGCCATCTCGCAGCGGTCGCCGCCCTTTCCTGGACTCCGGCGACCGCACTCGATCTGTCGCAACTCGATGCCGCGGAGGCGGAGCTCGAATCGTTGGTCGTCGACTGGCAAGCCGCGTGGAAACAAGGATCCGATCCAGCCAGCGCGCGGGAACTCGCCCTCAGCCTGCAAGCGCTCGGGATGGTCGAGCGCCAGGCCGGCAAGCCCGTGGAAGCGCTCGGGCACCTCACCACCGCCTGCGATCTGCTCGCCACCCACGCGCCGGAAATCCTGGCCGATGCCAACGAGGCGAAAGCCCTGACCCTCCAGGACCTCGGGCAACTCGCGGAATCGGAAACGCTCCTCCGCCAGATTCTCGCCAGCCGCCGCCAATCGGCCGCCGGCCCGAAACTCGCCGCGACGTTCGACCACCTCGCCCTGAATCTTCTCTATCAAGGCCGCTATCCGGAAGTCGCGCCGCTGCTCGATCAAGCCGAAGCCGCGACCGCCGCGGATGATTCCGAGTTCCGCGCGCGGATCGCCGCCCATCGCGGCCGCCTCTATCACACGCTCGGCAGCCACGCCCGCGCCGCCGCCATTTTTCAACAAGCCCTGGAACTTCCCTTCCAGGACCGCGAGCTGCGCCTCTCCCTGAAGAGCCAGCTCGCCCTCACTGGGTTGCGGCTGGGGAAGACCGCCCAAGCCCGCGAGGGCACCGAGGCCGTGGCCCGTGAAGCACGCGAATTGTTTGCTAACAACCGCTTCCAAGCCGTTCCTTATTTGAACAACCTCGGCGCCGTCGCCCTCTCCCAAGGCGAGCCGGAAGTCGCCAAATCCTCATTCCGGGAAGCCTTGGAAATGACCGAAGCCACCGTCGGCAGCGATCATCCCGGCCTCATCGGCCCACTGAACAATCTGGGCGTGGCCGAGCAGGCGCTTGGTGACTATCAGGCCGCCCGCTCCCACCTCGAACGCGCCGCCAGCCTCCAGTCCAAGCACCTGCCAGCCACCCATCTGCGCGTGGCCGAAACCGAGCGCAACCTCGCCCAAAACTCGATTCTATCAGGAGCGCCCGACTCCAAGGACCACATCGTGCGCGCCACCCGCATCGGCCTCGATCTGCTCGACCGCCTGATCCGCGAAGGCACCGAGAGCGAGCGCCTCAATTTCCTCGAACGCTTCGATCTCGTCTCGCTGCCCTGCGCCACCGGCGACGCCGAATTCATCGCCGACGTCCTCATCGCCACCAAAGCCCGCCTGCTAGACGCCATGCTCGCGGAAAGCGTCCCCGCCACCCGGCCGACCTGGCGCGACGTCCAAGCCGCGCTCCCGCCCGGCTCCGCCTTCATCGACACCTGCCGTTTCACCACCACCGCCATCCCGCAAAGCAAACGCTACGGCGCGATCGTGATCCTCCCTTCCGGTCCGCCAAAATGGGTTTTGCTAGGCACCGACGAAAGTCTGGAACGCTGGCTCGGCGCGCTCCACGACCGCCTCCGTTGGCGGTCCGCCCGGATGTCGGGAATCACCGCCGCCCCGCCACTCTTGAAAATCCGGGGAATTTTGCGAGCCCTCGAACGCGAGTTTTGGGAACCCCTCCAGCTCCCTCCCGGCACCGACCACCTCGCGTTCTCACCCGACAGCCGCCTCCATTTCCTGCCGCTTGCCGCCCTTCTCGACCGGGAAAACCGCCCGCTCAGCGCCCGCCAGCTCCAGCTCACCACCGTCACCAGCGGCCGCGATCTCATCCAGCAGGAACCCGCCGCTTCGCTTTCCAGAAATCCGTGGACCGTCCTAACCGTCTCGGATTTCCCGCAGCCGCCCCCCGTCAAAGACAACGACGATCCGCTCCTTTCGCTCCTCGCCGGTCTCGCGCCCATGCCCGGCACCCGCATCGAGGCGGAAAAACTCCGCCGGCTGGCTCCCCGCGGCTCGCGGTTTTTAAGCGGCCCTCAAGCGAGCGAAGCGAGCCTGCGCCAACTATCGACATCGCCGCCCGTCCTCCATCTCGGCTGCCACGCCTTCTTCCTCCACCGAGAGGAATCCCCGCTCGGCTTGCCGGTCGATTTCGACGAACACTCCGATCTCCTTTTCGCTGGCGGCCTCGTCCTCTATCGCGGCGCCCAGCGCAACCCCGACAGCCCGCGGCTGGCGGATGACGACGACCTCTTGCTCCCGTCGGAAATCGCCCGGCTCCCGCTCCATCAGACCCGGCTGGTCACCCTTTCCTCCTGCGAGTCCGGCGCGGGCACGCCTGTCTCCGGCGAAGGCCTGCTAGGCCTCCGCCGGGCTTTTTCACTCGCCGGCGCGCGGGAGGTCGTCGTCGCCTTGTGGCCGGTCCCGGACGAGTCAACTCCCGGATTCATGGAGCGGTTCTACCAGCTCGCGCTCCGCTCCGACCGCCCCGCCCAGGCGCTCTGGCAGACCCAGGGCGAATTTCTATCCGCCGCCGCCACCGAGGACGAGTTCGAACTCGCCGTCCTCGGCGACGCCCCCTTCGTCCTCAGCCAGAATTCCGCGCTCACCGCCGGCCCGGCCATCTTGGCTTCCCCTCCATCCGCGAGTTCCCGGAACCGCTGGTTCATCGCCCTCACCGGGGTCCCGCTTCTCCTGTTCCTCATCAGCCGGGTGCTGGCGAAAAAGAGGGTTTTGTAAAAATACCCCGGATAGGCCTGATTTCGTAAAGCCTTGGACTATTAAGGGGTTCCAAATAAGCGGCGATCACGGCCGGCGGAACGACCTGAAAAAATCAGGCCGTAAAATGCGGTTGATCTCCGGATTCGGCATGGATGGATTTTGGACTCTCTCGGATGACCCAAGGGCTTACTCGCTCATTCTGAGTGATGCGCGGCGATTATTGAACGGATTTTCAGGCGGTTTGTCTTAATTTAGGACGTTTCTAAAATATTTGCTCCAAAAGCCGGCGGCGGACGCCGAACTAAACTGCAAATTCGCACCACGTCCCAGATGAACGACTCATGAATTTTCCGGCATATTTTACTGCGCGATCGCGTAGGGCAGGCAAATTTCCCGCGTGTCATTTTTCCTAAAAATGAACCCCCTGACCCAAAGGTTCCTGGCGCTGATTTTCAGCGGTCAGGCAGCAGTTGCTTTCCCGGCCGGTGCCGAGGAAATCGTCCTGACGGCGTGAACGCGGATGCAGAGTGGGCGTTGAGCCGTATCGGCGGGGAATTTTCCGGTACTGCCGTCAATTCGTATTCTTACCCGGACACCACTGTGCCGGTCCGGCTTTACCTGGTCGATACAGCGGTCGCGAATCCAGCCAGTTTCGTCGCGGCCAATCCCAAGCTGACCTTCGAAGGTCCGATTCTCGTCCGTGGCAACAACGATCCCACAGTTTCCAAACCTCGTGCGCATGGCACGCAGATGCTTTCGCTCATCACCGGAGTCGAGACTGGAATCGCCCCCGGCACTCCGATTCATGTCGTTAACTACGACATTTACCCTAACGCCACCACCACCAACTCCCTCCTCAGTTCGGCGATCAGCAAGGCGATCGCACACCACAAAAATCCCAATACACCCAAGATGCGGGCGGCCATTTGCATCGCCACTTCATCCACCGAGTCGGCGTCAAGCTACATGATAGGAGTGAACATTGATGCGGCACTTGCAGCAGGAATCCCGGTGATCCTTTCCGCCGGAAATCTTGGCCAAGACGCGGCGACCATCGTTCCCTCATCAAACGGCACCAAGGACGGCGTCATCTGCGTCGGTGCCTCGAATACAGCCGATTTGAAGCTCGGCATCTCAAATTTCGGTGCCCCCGTCGATATCCTCGCTCCGGGCGACGGTGTCCGGACCCGCAGCCAGAGCGCGACGTCCGCCTTCGTGGCGATGACTGGCACCAGCGCGTCCGCCGCTCTCGTCGCAGGCAGCGTGCTTGCGGAACTTTCCATCAACGGCTCACTCACTCCGGCTCAAGTCGAAGGCGCGATCAAGGCCTCCGCCGTCATTCCCACCAGTGGGCCGGGATTGCTCCGCACGACCTACGCCTCCATGGTCACCATCATCAATCCTGACGGTCCGATCATTCCCTCCACCAGTCCGCTGCTGCTCGCCGGCACGGCATCACTTGGCCAATCTCAACCCATCTCGAAGGCTTCAGTCGAAAACAACAGTGCAATCACCCCATCCCAAGACTCGGATTCCGACGGAATTCCAGACATGATTGAAATCTTCCACAGCGGTAACAGCGACAAAATCCCCGCCCCGGCAGTCCTGAGTCTCACCGCCGACCAGAAGATCCAGTTTAAATTCCCGATCGCCTTCGACCTCTTCAGATCCGCTAATCCGTTCGCGCTGGTCAATGGCTACAGGTGGAGTATCCGTTGCACCTCGGATTTCAAGAACTGGGAGATTCCCGTCGGCAGCCTGTCGAAAACCACTGACGCAATGGGTCAGATCTGGCTCACCGCCACCTTCCCCGCGAGCCAGCCCGCCTGCTTCGCCACCATCGAGATCACCGCGCCGTAACTCCGCCCGGTCGTTTCCAAATCCAGCGTTGCCCGCTCACGCCGCTCACCTTCCCGGGTCGAGCGGCGAATTCATTTCCAGAGCGAAAAGCCCCGGACGCGTGTGGTCAGAATTCTCAAGAAATCAAGCGACGTTAACCAAGTTCCTTGCAAGCGACACCTTTTTTGGATTATGTGCCGTCGCGATCATTTGACGCGCCGCCCATGCAACAAGAACAACTTCAGCGCTGCTGGAAAGCCTGCTGGCATCGCGCCCGCCGCCCGATCGAAGGGATTCTTGTTTCCGAAGACCAAGCCACAATCCTTGCGGACCGGGCGATTCGCAACGTTTCGCTCGATTATGAGGAATTCCCGACCGAGGCGGAATTCACCGCCCGCGCCCTCGAAGAAACCGCGGAAGCCACCCGCCAACTCGTCGCCTTGCAACGGCGGGAGCGCTCGGATCACCAACTTCATCACGACCCCGCAGACCGCCGCTACGAGCAGAATCTCAACTTGGACCGGCTCCAGCGCCGCGATCCCGACAAAGGCTTCTGCGATTCCGAGTGGAACCACCTGCCCGCGATTTTACGCCCGCTGGCCCTGGCCACCCTCACCCGCAAAGGAATCAAAGGCCCGGATGCCGACGATGTTTTCAGCGACACCCTCGTGGAACTGGTTCGCGAGCGCGAAGGCAGCGGCAGGTCGCCCATCCTCGATCCCACCGTCTTCGAAGAGCTCATCCCGCTCCACGCCCGGATCGTCGGCTTCCGCTCCATCGACTGGTATCGCCGCCGCGGCGCGCTTAAAAACCAGCCGAATACCGGCGAGAGCCTGAACGCGCTGACGGACAGCCCCGAGCACGCGATGCAGTTTGAAGATCCCTCGGCGGATCCGCGGAGCAACACCTTCGAGCGCATTTACAAAGAGTGCCGGGAAGCGCTCACCGCCGCCGAGTGGGAGCTGGTTTTCATCCTTTTCGTCACCCAGTCCGCCACCATCCAGGACCTCATCGGCGACGACGCGTTTTGCGCCAAGTTCGGGATCAAGGCCGGCGTCTCCGGCTCCACCCGGCGGCGGGTTCTCAGCGAACTGGTCGAGGCCGCTTTGGAAAAACTTAGGAAAAACTTAATAAATTGAAAATCGCCCCCGGACTGGTGCGATTGAAGAAGTATCCATGAATCATAAGCTTCGAAAAAACCTAGAACCCACCAGAGACCTTCTGGCCGGAAGCTTGCAACTTCATGCCTCCGAGCAAGCTCCGGCACTTCCCGGTGATTTGCTCGACGACCTTGCCAGCCGTTTCAGCACCACCCCAGCGACGGCGGCCCCGGTTCGGCAGCGCTCGTGGCTCGCCAAGGTCCAATCCTTCATCGCCCGCCCCGCCTTCGGCATGGCGGCCCTCGCGCTCGTCATCTTGGGAATTTCCGTTCCTCGCATGATCGATTCCACCCGTCCGACCGGCGGCTTCCGCGGCTCGATTTCGCCCACGGCGGAAGCCCACAACATCCGCATCATTCTCATTCAATCGCCAGCGGGATTCCAGCAAGCCCTGGCAAATGTCGGTGATTTCGAAAGCAGCATGATTTCCTCAGCCACGAGCAGCGACAGCATCACGGGACCGAGAATCCTCGTGGATTTCGCGACTTCCACGATCACCGCGCTGAATGCGTCCGACGAGCAAATCCACACCGCGCCCCTGCCCAAGGACGCCGAGGAAATCTCGGCGGCCATCGCCACGGCGGTCAGCCGTTTGTGAGCGAAAGGGTTTTTCTTTCCAATCAGGCAGCCGGGTTGCACATTTCGCGCCCTTTGCCGATCATGTCAGAACGTAAACCATTCCCCTTCCGCGATTTCGAGCCCCAATGGCAAGCCCGCTGGGAAACCGAGAAAACTTTCCGCACCCCCGGCCCGGGCGATGCGGATTTCGATGCCTCGAAGCCGAAATACTACGTGCTCGACATGTTTCCCTACCCGAGCGGCGCGGGTCTCCATGTCGGCCATCCGGAAGGCTACACCGCTACCGACATCATCGGCCGCTTCAAGCGGATGACCGGGCATAATGTCTTGCACCCAATGGGTTATGACTCGTTCGGCCTGCCCGCCGAGCAATACGCGATCAAGACCGGCCAGCATCCGGCGATCACCACCGCCGCGAATATTGAGAACTTCCGGCGGCAGTTGAAGTCGCTGGGTTTCGCCTACGACTGGGACCGGGAAATCGCCACCACCGACCCGGAATACGTCCGCTGGACGCAGTGGATTTTCCTCCAGCTTTACGGTTCGCATTTCTGCGAGGTGGAAAACAAGGCCAAGCCGGTCACCGAACTTGAAGCGAAAGGCTGGACCCGCGACCAGATCGACGACGTCCGCCTCGCCTTCGTCGCCAACACGCCCGTCTGGTGGTCGCCCGACCTCGGCACCGTGCTCGCTAACGAAGAAGTCGAAGAGTGGAAATCCAAAGGCCACACCGTCGAGCGCCGCCCACTCCGCCAGTGGATGCTGCGGATCACGAAATATTCCCAGCGACTCATCGACGAACTCGACACGCTCGACTGGCCGGAAGGCATCAAACTGCTCCAGAAAAACTGGATCGGCCGCAGCGAAGGCGCTTCGGTGAAATTTGAAATTTCAGATCTCAAATTTGAGATTGAGGTCTTCACCACCCGCCCGGACACCCTTTTCGGCGCGACCTACATGGTCATCGCCCCCGAACACCCGCTCGTCCCGGAAATCACCACCGCTGGACAAAAAGCCGCCGTCGAAGCCTATCAAAAAGCCTGCTCCTCCAAGTCCGACATGGACCGCGGCGACCTCAACAAGGACAAGTCCGGCGTCTTCACCGGTGCCTTCGCGACTAATCCGGTGAACGGCGAGCCAATCCCCGTCTGGATCGCCGACTACGTGATGATGGGCTACGGCACCGGCGCGATCATGGCCGTGCCCGCGCACGACGAGCGGGACTGGGAATTCGCGAAACGCTTCGATTTGCCGATCGTCCAAGTTGTAGCGGCGGTCTGTGACCGTCTGGCGTCAAGCGAGGAAACCAGCGACAGACCGCCGCTACAGTCCGCTTTCACCGAAACCGGCACCGCCATCAATTCCGGCTTCCTCGACGGCCTCCCCACCGCCGCGGCCAAGGCGAAGATGATCGATTGGCTGGAGGAAAAAGCCATCGGCCAGCGCCGCATCCAGTTCAAGCTCCGCGACTGGCTGTTCTCCCGCCAGCGCTACTGGGGCGAGCCGTTCCCGATCGTTTGGAAAGACGGCCACCACCATGCGATTTCCGAAAGCGAGCTACCGCTGCTCGCGCCGCCACTCGACGATTACAAACCGAGCGGTACTCCGGAGCCGATCCTCACCAAAGCCACCGATTGGGTTCACCTCCCGGACGGCTCCGTCCGCGAAACTAACACCATGCCGCAATGGGCCGGCTCGTGCTGGTATTATCTCCGCTACTGCGACCCGAAAAACACCGGACGCTTCATTTCCCGCGAGGCGGAAAACTATTGGACCAGCGACAAGCCGGGCATGGTCGATCTCTACGTCGGCGGCACCGAGCACGCCGTCCTCCACCTGCTTTACGCCCGGTTCTGGCACAAGCTCTTGTTCGACCTCGGCCACGTCCGCACGCCGGAGCCATTTCAAAAACTCGTCAACCAAGGCCTCATCCTCGGCGAAGACGGCCAGAAAATGTCCAAGTCGCGCGGCAACGTGGTCAACCCGGACGACGTCGTTTCCGAATACGGCGCCGACGCACTGCGCCTCTACGAAATGTTCATGGGCCCACTCGAACAAGTGAAGCCGTGGCAGATGAAAGGTGTCGAAGGCGTCTCCCGCTTCCTCGCCCGCGTCTGGCGCGTCGCGTTCGAAGAGCAGGAAACCGAATGGAAACTCTCGTCGAAAGTCCAAGATGTGCCGTGCACCGATAAGACGCTGCTCCGCGTCGTCCACGAAACGATCAAGAAAGTCGGCGAGGACATCGAGAAACTCAGTTTCAACACCGCCATCTCACAGATGATGATTTGCACCAATGCTTTCACCCAAGCGGACGTCGTGCCATTGGAAGAGTTCACCCAGCTGCTCACCGTCCTCAATCCCTTCGCCCCGCACCTCACCGAGGAAATCCACGCCCGCATGGCGGCGATCACCGGTCGCCGCGCTTCTCTTCTCTCCGAAACTCCCTGGCCGTCCTTCGATCCGGAAGCCCTCATCCGCAACGAAATCGAACTCGTCGTCCAAGTAAACGGCAAGCTCCGCGACCGTTTCATGATCTCCAAGGACGCCGACGAAGAAGCCGCCAAAACCGCCGCCTTCGCCAGCGCCAAAGTCGCCGAGCACCTCGAAGGCAAGACCGTCCGCAAAGTCATTTTCATCCCCGGCAAGATCTTCAACATCGTCGCGAACTGAGAGAGCATGCGCCACGAAGGCGCTGATCAGTTGATCTCCCAATCGATTGATTTTAAAAAGCTTACAAGCTTTCATCACGTCTTCCGGATTCACCTGAATCCCGGCGGCCACGGTCAATTTGCCACGTTTTCCAGCCAGTCGAGGCGTCGTTGGAGCTTGAATTGCCGCTCGGGGGACGGGTCGGGGTAGAGCACGGGATACCACGCGCTCATCACCGCAGCGCGGGCGATGAGACTGTGATGGAGTGCAGTCAGGTCGATCTGGCCACCGGCTTGGTGATAGGCTTCCAGGATCTGGTCGGCGGTTGAATGATCTTCGTCGAGGATGCGGGCGTTCCAGATGATGGAGGCGAGGTCCCACTCGACGGGGCCGAGAAAGGTATCCTCCCAATCCGTCCACAACAGGCCGAGCGTGGTGTTCATCAGGTTGCCGGGATGGGCGTCACCGTGAAGCGGTTGGAGCGGAAAGGTGCCGAGCACGGTTATCGAGCAGATGAGATGCTTTTCCAGCAACCGCAGCGTGGACGGAGGGAAAAGCCCGCGTTGCTGGAGGGTTTCCAGCAACGCCAGGCTCTCGATGAGGATGGCGAGTTTTGGAAGCTGCCCGGTAAAGGATCGCAGGAGTGCGTGACAGTGATGGAACGCTTTTCCGATGGCCGCAGGATCTGCCTCGGCGTCGATGGCGGTGACGTATTGCCAGAAGTTGAGCGTGTAGCCCAGATGCTCGTGTGGACCGGGCGGAATTCCCGGATGAAGGGGGATGACCGGTGCTCCGTGACTCGCAAGGTGCTGGGCGACAGCGTTTTCACGCGCAAACCACTCGCCGCCCTGGCGCGGGCCATCGAGATCGGTCACTACACGGGCGACGAGCGTTTCCGAGAGCCGGAGAACGAGGGTGCTGCCATTTTGCAGGATTTCACAGCGGTCCGGAACAATCCCGTGGGCGGCGGCAGTCTCCTTGGCGGCGCGGATGGGAAGATCGATCCGGGGGGTCATGCTTCCTCAGCAGTGGCAGTGATTTCCTCGCGGCCGAGCTTTTCCAGCCAGACCAGCAGCATCGCAAGGTCCGCAGGGGTAATGCCCGGAATGCGCCCTGCCTGGCCGAGGGTGGCGGGGCGGATCTCGGTAAAACGGACTTGAGCTTCCTTTTTCAAGCCGTGGATGGTGGAATAATCGAGGTCTTCGGGAAGGCGTTTTCCTTCCTGCCGCGACATGCGGTCGATCTGGGTTTGCTGGCGGCCGAGGTGGCCTTCGTATTTGAAATTCGTCTCAATCAAGGGCCAGAGATCGGTCTGGAACTCCGCGAGCAACGATTCGGGCAAGGTTTCCCATGAGTTTTCGCTGCGGCGGAACCATTGGTCGAGCTTGACGCCTTCGTGCACCGCCTGGCGCATGAAAGACTCGGCTTTCTCCAAGCCCACGAGTTTTTCCTGAACCCGGCGGACTCGTTCCCCACTCGCCAGACCAATCGCGGCGGCCTTCGGGGTGAGCCGGATGTCGGCGTTGTCCTGGCGCAGCAGCAGGCGGTATTCGGCCCGGCTGGTGAACATCCGGTAAGGCTCGGTGCAGCCGCGGGTGACCAGGTCATCGACCATCACGCCGAGATAAGCTTCATCGCGGCCGAGCATGAACTCGGGTTTTCCGAGCGCCTTGAGGGCGGCGTTCGCTCCGGCGATAAGCCCCTGCCCTGCCGCTTCCTCGTAGCCGGAGGTGCCGTTGATCTGGCCTGCGAAATAGAGGCCCTCGACCCGCTTCGTTTCCAAAGTCGGCCGCAGCTGGGTGGGCGGGCAGTAGTCATACTCGACCGCGTAGCCGGGACGGAGAATCTCGCATTTCTCCAAGCCGACGATGGTGCGCAGGAATTCCAGCTGCACCTCGTAGGGCAGCGAGGTGGAAACGCCATTCACGTAGTATTCCAGCGTGTGGCGACCTTCCGGTTCGAGAAACACTTGATGCCGCTCCTTTTCCGCGAAACGCACGACCTTATCCTCGATCGACGGGCAATAGCGCGGGCCAACCCCCTCGATCACCCCGCAATACATCGGCGACTGGTGGAGATTTGCGGCGATCACCGCGTGAGTGGCGGGGTTCGTGTAGGTGATCCAGCAGGGCATTTGTTCCACGTGGAACAGCCGGTCGCCCCACGGGTTGAGCGTGAAGATGTCGTCGTTGCCCTTTTGCAGGGTGTCCGCCATGAAGCTGAACTTCGGCACGGGTGTATCGCCTTCCTGGCGCTCGCAGCGGGAGAAATCGATGGAGCGGCCATTCAACCGGCAAGGCGTGCCCGTCTTGAAACGTTCGACCTCGAAGCCGAGGCGCTTGAGGGCCTCGGAAACATTGGACGTCGCGTCCCCCATCCGTCCGCCCTTTTCGTTCTTCAAGCCGACGTGCATCAGCCCGCCCATGAAAGTCCCGGCGCTGAGGATCACCGATTTTCCGGAGATCTGCATCCCGAGTGAAGTCGCGACTCCGGTGATCCGGTCATTTTCCACCAGAAGGTCGGCCACGTTGCCTTGGTGGATTTCCACCCCGGGCATCGCCTCGAGCTCGCGCTTCATCCGGAATTGGTAGGCTTTCTTGTCGCATTGGGCGCGGGGTGCCCTCACCGACGGGCCTTTCGAGGCATTCAACATCCGCCACTGGATTCCGGTGGCGTCGGTGTTCAATCCCATGATTCCACCGAGCGCGTCGATCTCGCGAACCATGTGGCCCTTGGCGAGCCCGCCGATCGCCGGGTTGCACGACATCTGGCCGATGGTGTCCAGATTCTGGGTGAGCACGGCCACTTCCGCGCCCAGCCGGGCGGCGGCCATCGCGGCTTCGACGCCGGCATGGCCGGCACCAATCACAATCACATCGTAGCACTTGGGGTATCGAAACATCGCGGGACGCGCAACATAGTGCTTCCCCGCCTAGGCTCAAGCTCGGAAACAGCGGCGTTCCACGTGGAACAATTTCACTCGGGGTCGCCCGACATCACGGGAATGAAAAAACCTCATCCAAACCAAGATTTTGGTCTAGCCGCGCTCCGAAAAATCCACAATTCTTCGACCGTCATGCACCGCTATCTCCCGCTCTGCCTTATCGTCGGACTCATCATCGCGTTTCGTGTGCTGGGGAGCGTGCTTCCCGAGTCCCAACCGAATTTCCAACCGCTCGCCGCGTTGTTTTTCTGCGGTGCCCTGCTCGCCCCCGGTTGGCGCGGGTTTGCCATTCCGCTCGGCGTCTGGGCGGTGACTTTCCCGCTCGGCGTCGGCCACACCGCCAATCCGCTCGATTTCGCGAGCACCAGCCTCGCCCTGCTCGCCATTTTCTTCATTGGCAAGGCACTCGCCAACCGGAGCCTCCCCACGCTCCTTCTCGGCTCCGCAGCCTCCTCTCTCGCCTTCCACCTCATCACCTGCGGTGCCGCTTGGATCACCGACCCTCTCTACGCCAAGAATCTTGAAGGCCTCTACCAATCCGTCTGGGCCGGCCCGCTCGGCAGCCAAATCCCCTCCTGGGTTTTCCTGCGGAACCTGACCGCCGCCAACCTGCTATTCACCGCCATCTTTGCTGTCGCCCAAGTCCGGCTTCCTAAATTCTCCGTTCCGGTGCGCGACGTTCTTGCCACCAAGTAAGCGATCAGCCTTCTTTCCATTTCTCAAGCCACCATGACCAGCGCCAGTCCTACCAAACTCGATTTCGCCAACTCGCCCATCAACCAAGCGCTCACGACCGAGCGGAAAATCGAGCTCTTCTCGCAAATGGTTCGGATCCGCAG
>NZ_JBIKBQ010000015.1:0-39537 GCF_058122085.1 Luteolibacter sp.
GGGGGGGGTGTTTTTCACCCCCCCCGCCACGATTTAGACGGTCGCGGAAAGCTTGAGCACTCCGACGTAAGGCAGGTTCCGGTATTTTCCGTTGTAGTCCAAGCCGTAGCCGACCACGAACTCGTCACCGATTTCAAAGCCCACGTAGTCGGCGTTGACCTCCTCGGCGCGCTCCTTGTCCTTGGCGAGCAGAACCGCGGTATGCACGGCCACGGCCCCTTCTTCCATGAGTCTTTCCGAGACCGCATGCAGGGTCCTGCCGGTATCGAGGATGTCGTCTAGCAAAAGGACATGCCGGCCCTTCACCTCCGGAAAATGGCGGTCGAGGAAATCCACCTTTCCCGAGCTTTCCACGCCGCCGTGATAGCTCGCCACGTTGAGGCACTCGATTTCGAGAATCCGCGGCACCCGCCGGAGCAGGTCCGCGGCGAAGACGAGGGCACCTTTCAGAAGAATGATTACCACCAAGGTTCCGCCCGGGAAATCCCGTTCGATTTCGAGAGCCATCGAGTCGAGGCGTTTCTCGATCACCTCCTCATCGATCAAAACCCGCTCGATATCGTTGCGCATGGACACGGGATAGAGCCTGCGGACCTGGTCGCCAAGCGGCAAAAAACGGCCTCAGCGACCGCTCTCAAACTTCAAGACCCGCTCGCCCGTGCGGTAGTAGTCCAAGCGGTCGCGGGCGTGGATTTCCAAAAACGCGGGATCTTCGCGCAAGGCCCGGTGCTCGATCTGATGGTATTCGCGATCCGCCAGAACCTTCTCCTCGCGCTCTTTGGCCAGCTTCAGCTTCGCTTCCAGCTTCTCTAACTCGCGTCGCTGCGGGAACGCCGTCGCCACCACCACGAAACCGATCGCCATGCAAAACACCACGAACACGATGCTCCCTGCCCCCCGGATCACCCGTGTCCGGGCCTCCAGGCGCGTCAACTTGACACTTGCCATCGATCGTTTCGCCATCGTCTGCACCCAGAAACCCTTAAAATCCAAGGACTGTCAAGCCAACTAGGCAATCAGCCATGGACACGTTCAGCCGAAGAACTCCATCTGCTGGGTTTCCCGCGGGTCTTCGAAGCGGATGCCGACGCCTAGCAGCCGGACGGCGCGGTTGTTGCCGCGGCGCCAGGCTTCGGCGAGGAGCTCTTCGAAAACGGCGGGCTCGACGAGGTGGCCGGCGCGCTCGGCGGTGGTGCGGTGGAAGTCGGCGAATTTCATTTTCACGACGAGCGAGCGGATGACGCGGTCGGGGTGGGATTTGGCGAGGTCCTCCATGAGGCCGTCGAGCATCCCGCTCATCGGCGGGATCAGGGCGGGCAGGTCCTGGATGTTTTCGGAAAAAGTGGTCTCGCTGCTAACCGACTTGCGGGTGCGGTCGGGAGTGACGGCGCGGTCGTCAATCCCGCGGCAAAGGTGCCAGAGCTCGACGCCCCATTTCCCGAAACGCCGGGAGAGTTCGATCTGGTCGAGCTGTTGGAGATCGGCGCAACTCTCGATGCCGAGGGCGCTGAGTTTCCCGCGCATTTTCTGGCCGACGCCCCAGATGCGGCCGACGGGCAGCGCGGCCATGAAGGCGGGGATTTCCTCCTCGGCGACTTGCTTCTGGCCGTTCGGCTTGTGCCAGTCCGAGGCGATCTTGGCGATGAGCTTGTTGGACGAAATCCCGGCGGAGGCGGTGAGGCCGGCTTCCTCGAAAATCTGCGCGCGGATCTCGCGGGCGACGGCCGCGCCATCGCTCTGGAGGTGGGAGACGTCGAGGTAGGCCTCGTCGAGCGAGAGCGGTTCGATGAGTTCGGTGAAGCGGCCGAAGATGGAACGGATCTGCGAGCTAACCGCCCGGTAGAGATCGAACTGGACGGGGACGAGCACCAACTGGGGACAAAGTTCGAATGCCTTGAAAACCGGCATGGCGGAGCGGCAGCCGAATTTCCGCGCCTCGTAGTTCGCGGTGGTCAGCACGCCGCGGCGGTCGCGGCCGCCCACGCCGACCGGCTTGCCGCGCAAGGCGGGATTTTCCCGTTCCTCGATGGCGGCGTAGAAGCAGTCCATGTCGATGTGGATGATTTTTCTCAAGGTGGCGGGCGGCAGTGTCGGGTTCGGCCGCGGGTAGATCCACCGGATTATTTCGCCGCGGAGGTATTTTTACCGGAGCTGTCCGAAAGATCGACAGCGGGAAAACCTTCGGCCATAGAGTCCGTGTTTCCCGCAACCGCCCATGGCCGAAGTGATCCAATTCAACTGCCCGTCCTGCGGGACGATGCTGCGCCTGCCGCTGGCGATGGCCGCGTGCCAGGGGCCGTGCCCGAACTGCGGCCGGGAAATCATCGCGCCCGATCCAGAGCGGGGGACCGGCGCCCATGAAGCGATCGCGGAAGTGGCCGTCCCGCCGGTGGTCGGAAAACCGCGGCGGAAGCCCCCGGTTTTTTCCTGCCTGCTAACGGGAGCGTTGGGTTTCGCGCTCGGCGTCATTTCAAATCAACACTTCGCGCAAACGCCGCCCGTGACTCCTCCGGTGAAAACGGAAGAACCGTTGACCATCGCGGAACCGCCAGCCCCCGCTCCCGCGCCGCCGAAGCCCATGATCGAAAAATCTCCGGAGCCACCGGCCAAGGCTTCCGCCGCGGCGGAAATTTCGTTGCGGGCGTTTCTCGATGCCCCGGACTGGGCGGCCCGCAGCGCTTACGTGCTGTTTCCCGAAAAAGTCCGCGGCGCGATGGAAGCCTACTCGCGCGAGGCTCCGGATGGACAGACCGCTTACAAATCCATCTCGGTGAAGCACAGCTACATCGACGAGCAAAACGGCAGCACCCTGCTCATTTTCTACGTGACCACGGAAACTTTTCCCTCCGGCATTCCGGTCGCGATCAAGGAAACTCCGGGCGGCTGGCAGGTCGATTGGCAGGCTTTCGTGGAATTCCGGGACCATCTCTTCCAAAAATTTGTCGACGGTCCGGCGGACCGGACCGGGCGCTTTCATCTGGTCGCCACCCTTCCGCCGGCGGAGCGGGCCGCGAAGACGGAGAACGAGCATTTTTCTTCCTATCTCATTCAGTCGCCGGTCGACGCGAAGCCGCAGCTCGCCTTCGTGAAGAAATCCTCGGAAATCTTCACCACGTTCGAGTCCGCCACCAAGGACGGCGCGATTTTCACCCCGCTGCTCGAAGTGGCGAAACGCCAGACCGCCGACGGCAAGAGCTACCTCGAGGTGCTCAAGGTGACGGCCACCGACTGGCTGCCGCGGGAAAATTAGCGACCCGTTTGATTGGCTTGCAAGGTCGGGTGGTTCCGGATCATTTCATCCGGCATGACCCGCACCCATCGACTTCTAACACTGGCCCTCGTCCTACCGCTCTCCGCCCGCGAACTGCCACCTCTGCCCGCCGAGCTCTCGGCCTACGTGCTGGCACCGGCCCCGGAAACCACCTCGCCGCTGCTCAAGAAAGGCGACCGCCTCGCGATCTGCGGCGACTCGATCACCGAGCAGAAACTCTACTCGGTCCTGCTGGAAACCTACCTGACCGCCTGCCTGCCTGAACTCGAAATCACCTGCCGCCAATACGGCTGGGGCGGCGAGCAAGCCGCTGGATTTCTCAAGCGCATGGAGAACGACGTGCTCCGCTTCCAGCCCACCATCGCCACGACCTGTTATGGCATGAACGATTTCCGCTACGTCCCCTACGACGAGGCGATCGCCGCGGACTATCGGAAAAACCAGACCGCGGTGATCGACGCGTTCCAGGGAATCGGCTGCCGTGTGGTGCTGGGTTCCTCGGGAATCATCGACTCCGCGCCGTCCTGGGTGAAGTCGGCCAAGGGCACCCAGCAGGATTTGAATCTCGCCCTCTCTCGCTTCCGCAACATCGGCGTGGAGGTAGCCAAGGCCGAGGACGTCGCCTTCGCGGATCTCTACCAGCCGATGTTGTTAGCCGATCATGCGGCGAAAAAGCAATACGGCCCGGATTTCAAAGTCTCGGGCAAGGACGGCGTGCACCCCGGCTGGGCGGGCCAGCTCGTCATGGCATACGGATTTCTCAAAGGCCTCGGCGTCAACGGCGATCTCGGCGCGGTGACTTACGACGAGGCCTCGGGCAAAGCCACCGCCGCTAACGGCCACGAGGTCATCGCCACGGAAGACGGCAGAATCACCCTCCGCAGCACCCGCCTCCCCTTCTGCGCCGGCCCCGGCCCGACCGACAAGGACGACTCGATCCGCGCGGGCCTCGCGCTGGTGCCCTTCGACGACGAGTTGAACCGTTTCATGTTCCGCATCGGATCGCCGAAGGCCGCGAGCTACACCGTCACTTGGGGCGACCAGAGCCGGGCTTACACTGCGGGCCAGTTGAAGGACGGCGTCAACCTCGCGAAGGATTTCGACAACAACCCACTGCTGCCCGCTTTCCAAAAAATCCGTGACGCGGTTTCCCAAAAGCAGGCGTATGAAACCCGCCAGATCAAGACGCTCGCCCACGGCCCGGAAGGCGCGGCGGATCTTGAGGCGACTTTCGCGCTCACCGAAAAAGCCCGCGCCCCGCTGGCAAAAGCCGTGTTCGACGCGAAACAACCCGCCGAGCACGTGATCACGATCACCGCCGCGCGCTGAAGCCGGTTTTCCGGAGTATTCAGGCTTTGCCTGTCTTCTGGAATCATTCACAAGTCCGCCATGCCGATTTTCGAAAAAGCCCGCGAACTCGCGGTGATTCATTCCTCCGCCGCCGTTATCGGCTGGGATCAGGAAACCTATCTGCCGCCCGCCGCCGCGAAATTCCGGGCGGACCAGCTCGCCTGGCTCTCCTCCCGCGCGCACGAACTCGCGACTTCCGAAGCTTGGAAAAGCGATCTCGAAGCCGCCGAGGCCACCGACGCGAGCACTGATTTCAAACTCACCGCCAACCTCCGCGAACTCCGCCGCGAGTTCGACCGTGCGACCAAATTGCCGGTCGAGCTCGTCGCCCGCGACTCGATCGCCAGCTCGCTCGCCAAGCACGCGTGGGCGGATGCCCGCGAGCGTTCGGACTTTTCCAGCTTCGCGCCGCACCTGGAAACCTTGCTCGGAATCGCCCGCGAAAAAGCGGAACTCTGGGGCTATACGAACGAACCTTACGACGCGCTGCTGGAAGGCTTCGAGCGCGGCACCAGCACCGCCGCCGTGGCTAACTTGTTCGATGCGATGCGCCCCGCAGTCAGGGAAACCGCGGCCCGCGCGGTGGAAAACTCCGCCGCCCACGCGCCAAGGTTGCCGGCTGGCCCCTACCCCGTCGCGGCCCAGCAGAGGTTCAACGCCCGCATCGCGGAAGCCATCGGCTTCGATTTCCAGGCCGGCCGAATCGACACCACCACGCATCCGTTCTGCACCACGCTCGGCCCGCGCGACGTGCGGCTCACGACGCGCTACATGGAGTCGGATTTCACCTCGTCGCTCTTCGGCGTGCTCCACGAAGCGGGCCACGGGCTCTACGAACAAGGCCTGCCCGCCGAGGATTTCGGACTCCCATCCGGCAGCGCCGTTTCGCTGGGCATCCACGAGTCGCAATCGCGGCTGTGGGAAAACCACGTCGGCCGCTCGCGGACGTTCTGGGAGCAATGGTATCCCGCCGCGCAGGAGAGCTTCCCGCAGCTCGCAGGATTTCCGTTGGAGAAATTCCTGCGCTACCTGTGGCGCGCCGAGTTCTCGCCGATCCGCGTCGAGGCGGACGAGGCGACTTACGACCTGCACATCCTGCTCCGTTTCGAACTGGAGCGGCGGATGGTCAGCGGCAGCCTGAAAGTCGCCGCCGTGCCCGCCGCGTGGAACGAGCTGTTCCGCGACCTGTTCGGATTCGCGCCCAAGGACGACCGACACGGCTGCCTGCAGGACATCCATTGGTCGATGGGCGGGCTCGGTTATTTCGCGACTTACACGCTCGGCAACATCAACTCCGCCCAACTCTTCGCCGCCGCCCGCAAGGACCCCAGCGTCGCCGCCGCGGTCGACCGCGCCGACTACCTCCCCCTGCTCGGCTGGTTGAGAAAATCCGTCCACGCCCACGGCGCGACGCTCGACCCCGCGGAACTCATCCGGCAAGCCACCGGCAGCCGGCCGACGACCGACGCCTACCTCGTCCATCTCAAATCCCGCTATCTCTGAGATCCGGGAGGCCGGAAATCAGAGACTGACACGCAGGCGCATGAATTTCTTCGGGTCCGTGCCGCGGGGGATCGAAGCGCTGCGCGCGTTACCGTTCGGAACAATGGTGATTCCGTTTGTCTGCCATTCAGTCAGGTTTGTGGACCACTCCGGTTGATAGATCACATCAGTCCGCGGTGCCTGATAGTTCAATACCAACTCGCCGCCCGCGAGCTGCAATGCTGGCAGCCCCGCTTGTGGATTCGCCGCTTGGGGTTCGATCCCAAGACTATAAGCCAGCAGATTTCCGATGCCGACACCGTAGGGATCAGCGCTTGGCTGGGCGTTCGCTCCGGTCAATCCATGTTCCGTGAGCCAGAACTCGAAGGTCTGGTTCACGGTGACCGGGAGATTGCCCGTGACCGTCGAAGTGCCGGAACTGGTGATGGTAACGGATAACAGGTAGGTTCCGGATTTACTGAAGCTTGCAGCGGTGTTTTTTGCGGCGTTGGTTCCGTTCACGCTGAATACCACCGGCGCGGGAGGAGTCCCGATCACCCCCCAAGTATAGGTCAGGCCCGCCTCCCCGGCTTCGGTCGCCGCCGTCACGGCGAGTCCGGCGCTTCCCTGGGTGACGGGGTTCGGAATGGCTGCAGGGCCGCTTAGGATGGTGATCCCCGCGAACTCATGGGCCCTGATGTCATAGGCCCCGCCCTGCGGCAAGGTGTTACCATAAAAATCCCGCGATCCGGGCGACACGCCGAAGAGCGCGAAGAGATCCAGGCCGGTGTTGATCATCGGCGAAGTGGAATTCAAGCGGTAGGCGCTCGGTTGGTTGAGTAGCGCTGGGTTGCCAATCGTGCCACCGTTCCCGGGACTGCTGAGCAGCGGGTCCACTGTAGAACCGGTGTTGGCACCGCCGAGTTTCTCCTGCTGGGTCGCACTTCGCCATGCCGCGAGCGTGGAATAAGTGCTTGTGCCCCATTTCATGGCAAAGGCCGCACCACTGGACCAGTAGTTGTTTCCTTGGAACAACAGACTGCCGGCGGTTTCCCCCTCGGATTGGAGGACAACGTTCTCTCGCTCAGCTACGGAAACATCATCAGGCGCAATGTGGAGGACAACTTCGGATTGATGCCCGAATCGTTCAACACATACCAAATCGTCAAGTCCGGCGACGTCATTCTCCGGCTAACCGATCTTCAAAACGACAAGCGAAGCCTGCGAGTGGGTCTCGCCAAGGAAGGCGGCATCATTACCTCTGCATACCTGAGCCTTCGTGGAAAATCGGATGTCGACCCATCCTATCTTTATCAACTTCTTCACAGCTACGATACGACCAAAGTGTTTTACGGCATGGGCGGCGGGCTGAGGCAATCGATGAAGTTTGAAGACTTTAGGAGATTGCCAGAATCAAACAGAAGCTGAGGAGCCGAAAAGGCGCTATAAAGACTGGACCATTTTACCACCACTGCCAGTGACACCCGCGTTGCGCGACCAGAGCTAGGCTTTGAAGCGCTCGGAAACCGCGGGCCAGTTGACGATGTTCCACCAGGCGGCAATGTAGTCGGGGCGGCGGTTCTGGTAGTGGAGGTAGTAGGCGTGCTCCCAGACGTCGAGGCCGAGGAGCGGGGTGCCGAGGTCGGCGTCGGGGACGAGGCCGTTCATCGCGGGATTATCCTGATTGGCGGTGCTGGTGATCTTGAGCTTGCCGTCTTTGACGATGAGCCAGGCCCAGCCGGAACCGAAGCGCTTGGTGGCGGCCTCGCCGAAGGATTTCTTGAAGGCGTCCATGGAGCCGAACGCGGCGGCGATGGCGGCGGTTAGTTCGGCGGAGGGCTTGCCGGATTTTCCCGCCGGGGCGAGGGTTTTCCAAAAGAAGTCGTGGTTCCAATTTCCGCCGCCGTTGTTGCGGATGGTGGTGCGGAGGGCTTCGTCGCCGATGGTGGGAAGGCTGGCGAGCAGTGATTCGAGCGGTTGCTTGGCGAGCTCGGCCGCGGTGGCGAGGGCGGTGTTGAGATTGTTGATGTAGGCGGCGTGGTGTTTGCCGTGATGGATCTCCATCGTCCGGGCGTCGATGTGCGGCTCCAGCGCGTCGAACGCATACGGCAGGGCGGGAAGCTTGTGGACCGGGACGGTTTGCGCGCTGGCGGCGTGGGGAAGCAGGGCGGCGGTGGCGGCGAGGGTGCCGAGTTTCACGAAATGACGGCGGTCGAGGGGGTGTGAATTTTTCATGGTCGGACTAGCTAAGCGGGGCGGGAGGAAAATTCAAACCCTGATTCAAATGGCTTCGCGGGCGAGGGCGGCGGCACCGATGGTCCCGGCCTCGTGGCCGAAGGCGGCGGGCAGGATCCGCAGGTGGTCTTTGAAAGGACCGGAGAGCTGCGCCAACAGGTTCGCTTCGAAGGATTTGAAAAGGAGCTCGCCGGCACGGGCGACGCCGCCGCCGATGACGATGGCTTCGGGATTGAGGAGCCAGCAGCAGTTCATGGCGGCGGTGGCGAGCATCCTGCCGATTTGGTCCCACTGGGCGAGGGCGACGGGATCTCCGAGGTGGGCGGCGGCGGCGAGGGCGGCGGGTGAGCACTCGTCGAGGGCTTTTTGAATGCCAGCCGCGAGGTAGGCGTCGTGGGCCATCGCGGTGATCTCGCGATTTCCGACATAGTCTTCGAGCGCGCCGAGATTTCCGTAATGGCCGGGTCTTCCCTGATAGTCGATGGAAGTCTGGCCGATTTCGCCCGCGCCGTGGCGGGCGCCGCGGATCATCTGACCGTTGGCGATGATCGCGCCGCCGACACCGGTGCCCAGGGAGATGAAAACGACGTGCTGGAAGCCGCAGCCCGCGCCGCATTTCCACTCGGCGAAGCCCATGCAGTTGGCGTCGTTCTCGACGACGACGGGCAGGCCGGTTGCCTGTTGGAGGATTTCCCGGAGAGGGATGGAGGTCCAGCCCGCGACATTGGTGAGATTGTAAACCAGGCCGGCGTCGAAATCGACGAAGCCGGGCATGCCCACGCCGATGGCGGCGATGCCCGGATGCCTGGCCCGCAAGTCTTCGACCACGCGGATCATGGCGGCGATCAGCTCGTCAGGGCCGGTGAATTCCTGGGTGGCGATGGGCGGCGCGTAGTCGATGATGTGGCTTTGGAACACCACGGCGATTTTCACCGAGGTTCCGCCAAAATCGATGCCGATGGTCAGGGGGCTGTCAGGCATGGCGGGAGGAGAGGTATCGGATGGGATTGAAATGGCACGTATTTAATGACCAAACACGCGGACGGCCACTTGGCGGAGGCCGTCGAGGGTGATGTCCGGATCGACCGCGTCGATCTCGGGCAAGCCGCGGGCGATGAGGGCCGCGTCGCCGCCGGTGGCGATGATTTTCGGCTTGCCGGGGAGCTCGGCGCAGATCCGCGCGAGGATTTCCCGCACCAGCCCGCGGTAGCCGAAAACGGCGCCGACCTGCATGGCGTGGACGGTGGATTTGCCGATCGCGGACATGGGCTCGACGAGGTCGATCTCGGGAAGCAACGCGGTTTTCCGGGAAAGATAGCCGGACATCGCGCCCAAGCCGGGGGCGATCACGCCGCCGCAGTAGGCGGGTTCGGCGGAAATGACGTCGAAGGTCACGGCGGTGCCGAAATCGATGATGACGGCGGGAACGCCGTGGCGGGTGAGGACGCCGGCGGCATTGGCGAGGCGGTCCGCGCCGATCTGCGAGGGCAGCGGATAGTCGATGCCCATGCCGAGCGGGCTCTGGTGATTGAGAAAATGCAGCGGGTATTTCTCCTCGAAGCGGGCTCGGAGGATCGCGGCCTTTTCCGGGACGACGGAGCAAACCATCACGGCGTCGAAGCGAATTTCCGCGAGCAGCGCGGCCAACGAGTCGGGAGAGATTTCAGCGGTCGACAGCACGTCCCGCCACGGCAGCAGGTGGTCGGCGTCGCCGAGGGCGAATTTCGTGCGGGTGTTCGAGTTGTCGATCAGGAGCCAGGCCATGGGTCACCATTGGTTGGTGGTGAAGTTCTTGTAAGCGGAAGTCGCGAGTTCGGGGACGGTGTTTCCGGCTTTGACCAGGAGTTTGCCGTCGTTCAGATGCAAGGTGAGAGGGCCGGCGAGATCGGCCGGTTCGAGCCAGAACTTGAACCAGATCTCGGTGGTCCCCTGCCCCTCGGTTCCGGCGAACGTCGTGTCGGCGGGTTCGTGGGTCGCGCCGGCGGCGGTTTCGAGGCGGACGGGTTTCTGGAGATCGTGAGTCATCCCGGGGTTCACTTTGAGGCGCACATCGATCCAGAAATAGGATTGATCGCGGGTCACCAGGGTTTCCACGATCTTGCAGCGCGCCGCGGGATCCGGCCGCCACGCGTATGGCCGGAACCAGCTCCAAGCCGCGAACGCCGAGGAAATCAACAGGCAAGCCAACAGGGAGTATCGCAGGATCTGACGCTTCACGCGGAGAGAGGAAACTGATTGGGGCGGTGCTGCAAACGAAAACGGGCTGACCGTTTCCGGCCAGCCCGTGGGGGGATTCAACAACCTCGTGTGGAAATCAATGTTCGTAGCCCACTTCGCCGTGCTCGGCGAGATCGAGGCCGGCTTCTTCGACTTCCGGTGCCGGGCGGAGACCGATGACGGCTTTGACGATGTAGGCGATGATGGCGGTGGCGACCACGCTCCAGACGATGGTCAGGCCGACGGCTTTGAATTGCTCCAAGAGCAAACCATCCTTGAGTGGTCCGACCACCGAGTTGGCCTTCTCATCGGCAAAGATACCGGTGAGGATCGCGCCCAAGGTGCCACCCACACCGTGGATGCCGAATGTGTCGAGAGCGTCATCGTAGCCGAGCAATTTCTTGAGGTAGGCCACTGCGAGGAATGGAATCACCCCGGCGAGAACGCCCATGATCATTGCGGAACCGGTGGTGACAAATCCGCAAGCGGGAGTGATGACAACCAGGCCGGCGACGATGCCCGAGCAGAAACCAAGAACACTTGGCTTGCCTTTGAAGATCCATTCAATGAGCGCCCATGCAAGGCCGGCGGTGGCGGCGCAGAGGGTGGTGGTGGTGAAGGCGTTGGAGGCGATGGCGTCCGCACCGAGCGCGGAGCCGGCGTTGAATCCATACCAGCCGACCCAGAGCATGCCGGTGCCGACCATACAAAGAACCATGCTGTGGGGAGCCATCGACTCCTTGCCGAGTCCTTTGCGCTTTCCGAGAATCATGCAGAGCACGAGAGCGCTCCAGCCGGAGGTCATGTGAACCACGGTGCCACCGGCGAAATCGAGCGCCTTGATGGCGGCGGTGGGGTTAAGCGGGCCGCACATCAAGCCGGTCGCGGACCAGACCATGTGGGCGAAGGGGAAATACACGGCGAACATCCAGATCACCACGAAAGCCATGATGGCTGCGAACTTCATCCGCTCGGCGATGGCACCGATGATGAGCGCCGGAGTGATGATCGCGAAAGTCAGCTGGAACATGGCCCAGATGCTGTCCGAAATCCACCAGTAGCCGGCTCCGGTGTTGCCCGGCTCCACGCCCTTGAAGAGAGCCATGCTGAAGTCGCCGATCAGGGAATTTCCCGCGCCGAAGGAGAGCGAATACCCGCAGAGCCACCAAATCGGGGTGACCACGCAGGCGATTCCCAAGCACTGGGCGAGGACGGAAAGCACGTTCTTGCGGCGGACAAGACCACCGTAGAACAGCGCCAGACCCGGCAAGGTCATGAACAGGACGAGCGCGGTGCTCACCATTTGCCACGCGTTGGCTCCGGGACCCGGACCTTTCACGAGCGACTCGGCACCGCTCGCCTTCTCGGGACGGGCTGCGTTGTTCATGTAGGCCTCCACGTCAGCCAGGCGTTCCTCGAGCGTGGGCGCAGGCGCAGCGACTGTTTCCGCGACCGGCGGGGGCGACGCCGCATCCTGCGCATGCGCGGTGTGGGACAGAGGAATGGCGATGAGCGCGATGGCGGCTGCCGTGAGGGCTCGGATTTTATTGAGATGTCGACGGGTCATGGTGGTCAGAGTGGGTCGGATATTTGATTGCTTGGTCCCGACGATTCCAAATCTTCGAGGCTTGAAATAGGATTAAGCAAACACCGTGCCAAATTCAAAAACTCCTGCAATCCGCTGACATCACACTTCATCTAGCACGAAAAACTGCAGAAATATCCGGTTCTTGCTTGCCAGCGCCAGCCCCCGCCCCTAGTCCCCGCGGCGTCGGGACGCTGATCCGCATCAAAATAATTCTGGACAATTACTTCGGAAAGGTAAACCTTTCGCCCAACGGAGAGTTTCCAGCGTGACATCTGACATGCGGGACGCTACATCCGACATTGCTCCTGTCTGTTCCGCAACCCGGCGCAGCAAGGACGCAAGCAGCAACCGAAAACCAACACAACAATATGCAAAACTACTGCAAAACCATTGGCGCCTTGGCCGCTGCCTCCGCCCTTGTGGCCGGCAACGCTAACGCGGAAGTCGAATACGAACTCCACACCGGATACTCCAGCGAGTATCTTTACCGTGGTGTCATCCTCGGTCAAAGCCTCGTCGAAGCAGGCGCGGACGTCAAAACCGAAGCTTTCGGCCTCGGACTGAGCGCCGGCGCTTGGTATGGCTCTTTTGACAATGCAGCCGAGAACATCAACGAGTTGGACCTCTACACCGAAGTCTCCAAAGATCTCGGCTTCCTCACGGGTTCCGTCGGCTATATTTACCGCAACTTCGACGATGGAAATGACAACGAAGGATCTGGTGAAGTTTACTTCGCCGTTTCCCGCGATCTCGGTTTCGCCAACGCGTCCCTCACCTACTACTGGGGTGTGGACGATATCGAACAAGGCAGCACCGAAGGCTACACCGAGCTGGCGCTCAGCCGCAGCTTCGAGCTCAGCCCTTGCTTGAGCCTCAACGTGGGAACCAACGTCGGCTACCTTGCCGATGATGGTGAATTCACCGCTTGGACCACCAAGGTCGCCCTTGACTGGGGCTTTGCAGAACACGCCAAACTGTCGCCATTCGTCGCAGTGTCGGTCGGTCTCGGCGAGCAAAACAACACCCTCTGGGTGCAGACCGACAACGAAGTTGTTGGCGGTGCCATGCTCAGCGTCGGCTTCTAAGCTGACCCGAGGTCGCAAGACTTCAATATTTAATTCAAGAGCGGTCGCGCAAGCGGCCGCTCTTTTTTTGTGGGCATGAAGATCCGCACGGCGACCTCAATCCCACGAAGACGACCCGCCTGTATCCACGCAGAAAAAAATACACTACTAATGTCTGCAGCCATCATCTGGCACGCAGTATGCTAAATCCAGCATGTGCCTTTCTGTTCCCCAACGGAGCAGCCGAGGTCGAAAGCAACAACCGAAGACCAACACCACACTATGCAAAACCACTTCAAAACCATCGGGGCATTGGCCGCCGCCGCCGCCCTTGTGGCCGGCAACACCCAAGCGGAAGTCGAATACCTCCTCCACACCGGCTATTCCAGCGAATACCTGTGGCGCGGCCAAGACCTTGGCAACGCCCTCGTCGAAGCCGGGGTAGACGCCAGCACCACATGGAACGGCGTGGGCCTGAGCGCCGGCGCTTGGTATGGCAGCTTCGAAAACACAGGATCGAATGTCGACGAACTCGATCTTTACGGCGAAGCCTCCAAGGACTTCGGCTTTCTCAAGGGATCGATCGGATACATCGCCTACCAATACCCGAATTCAAACGCCGATACCGCTCAGGAAGTCTATTTCGGAGTCTCCCACGATTTCGGCTTCGCCGACGTGTCGCTCAAATACTTCTGGGACGTCGAAGTTGACAACGATGGCTACACCGAATTGGGACTCAGCCGTGCTTTTGAAATCAACCCATGCCTCTCGCTGAATGTCGGCACCAATGTCGGCTACCTCATCGAGGAAGGCGACTGCACCGCATGGACGACCAAGGTCGCTCTTGACTGGGGCTTCGCCGAACACGCCAAGCTGTCGCCGTTCGTGGCCTTCTCCGTCGCCCTCAGCGATGAGCCGACTACCCTCTACGCCGGTTCAAGTAACGAACTCGTCGGTGGTTGCATGCTCAGCGTCAGCTTCTGATTCCCCCCCAAGAGCACGAGACATTGAGCTCGAGCCAAGAGCGGTCGCGTGAGCGGCCGCTCTTTTTTTATATCACCGAGGCCATACGGCTTGTGGTTTTGACTTGGAAAAAAAACCGATGCTGGCAAAAATCACGCATGTTCCTCGGCCTTGATTCTTCCACCCAGTCCATCACCGCAGTCCTGATCGATCCCGAATCGGGACAAATCGCCTGCCAGCTTTCCGTCAACTTCGGAGCGGAATTCCCGAAATACCATTCTCCAAGCGGATTCATTCCCGGCGGCAAGGATGGCGAAGTCCACGCAAACCCGTTGATGTGGCTTGAGGCGCTGGATTTGCTGCTCGCCCGGCTGTCCTCCGCGACGGATCTTTCAAAGGTGAAACTGATCGCCGGGTCCGGCCAACAACACGGCTCGGTCTATCTGGACGCCACTTTCGACGCCCGCCTCGCCAAGCTCGATCCCACCCTCGACCTTGCCTCCCAGCTCTCCCCCGCCCTGACCCGCACGACCTCGCCAATCTGGATGGATACCTCGACGGGAGCGGAGTGCGCGGAAATCACCGCTGCCCTCGGCGGCTCCGCGGAAGTCTGCGCCCGCAGCGGCTCGATCGCCATCGAACGCTTTACCGGTCCGCAAATCCGGCGCTTTTACAAATCCGATCCAGCGGCCTACGAGCGCACCAGCCACATTCATCTGGTCAGTTCGTTCATCGCTTCGGTGCTCTCCGGAAAATCCGTGCCGATCGATTTCGGCGACGGTGCCGGGATGAATCTTCTCAACCTTTCCAAGCTCGACTGGGACACCGACTTACTGGCCGCGACCGCGCCCGATCTCGGGACGAAACTCCTTCCCCCGGCCGCAGCGACGACGCTCCAAGGCCGGATTTCGCCGTATTTCATCAGGAAATACGGCTTTGCCGAAAACTGCCGCACGGCGCTTTTCACCGGCGACAATCCGGCATCCTTGGTTGGCATGGGCGCGACGACGCCCGGCAACGTGGTGATCTCCCTCGGCACCAGCGACACCTTCTTCGCCGCCATGCCGGGGCCGAAAACCGACCCGAACGGCTTCGGCCACGTCTTCGGAAATCCGGCCGGCGGCTTCATGTCGCTGATCTGTTTTCGCAACGGCTCGCTCGCCCGTGAAGCCCTGCGCGACAAGCTCGGCGCGGACTGGTCGGCGTTCGACCGTGAAGCACTTGCCGGCACGCTCGCATCGGCCGGAGAGAATTTGATGCTGCCGTTCTTCGGCCCGGAAATCACCCCGCGGCACGATTTCACGGGGCCGGTTTTGCAGGGTTCCTCCGCTTTCGAGTCCGGCACCGATCCCGCGCTGCAAGTCCGCGCGCTGCTTGAGGGACAATTCCTCAACATGCGCCTTCATTCGGAATGGATGGAAGTGAAAACCGAGCGCATCCGGCTCACCGGCGGCGCCGCCAAAAACGACGGCATCGCCCAAGTCGTCGCCGATGTTTTTCAAGCGCCCGTCGAGCGGTTCGATGTCTTGAACTCCGCCGCCTTGGGTGCAGCGCTGATCGCCGCCGTGGCGGACGGTCACGACTTACCGGCGCTTCAGGAAATCTTCTGCAAAGCCGCCGCCGGTTCCTCACTCCAGCCGAATCCATCGCTAGCCGGCACTTATCATGCCGCGCTCGAACGCTTTAAGAAGCTTCTCAATGCCAGTCGCTGAGAGGAATACAGGCGAATGTTTGACCAATCCTGACTTCTCTCCTACTTTGCCGCCGCAATGACGATTGACCAATACGCGAACCGATTTGTGTGCGACCTCGTGGCCTATGAGCCGGGAAAACCGATTGATGAAACCGCCCGCGAGCTCGGGCTCGATCCCTCGCAAATCGTCAAAGTCGCCTCAAACGAAAACCCGCTCGGCCCGTCTCCGCTGGCGAAAATCGCCATGCGCGAGGCGCTTGAGGAGGCCCACATCTATCCGGACGGCGGCGGCTACCGCCTGCGCAGTGCCATCGCCCAATCTTTCGGGATGGACCTTTCCAACGTCGTGCTCGGCAATGGCTCCAATGAAATCATCGAGTTGCTGTGCCACACGTTTTTGAACCGCGACGCGGAACTCATCGCCGCGAAACACGCTTTCGTGGTTTACAAGCTGATGGCCACGCTGTTCGGCGCGAAATACATCGAAGTGCCGGACCCCGGCTTCGTGCACGACCTCGATGCGATGGCGGATGCGATCACCGACAAGACGCGTCTGGTTTTCATCGCCAATCCTAACAACCCAACCGGCACGATGGTCAGTCAGCAGGCGATCGACCGCTTCATGGCCAGGGTCCCGGACCACGTGATCGTCGTCTTCGACGAAGCGTATTTCGAATTTCCCGACTCGCCGCCGGACGCGCTCAAATATGTCAGGGAAGGCCGGAACGTCTGCGTGCTGCGGACGTTTTCGAAAATCCACGGCCTCGCCGCCTTGCGGGTCGGCTACGGATTGGCCTCGGAAAACGTCGCCACGCTCCTGCAAAAAGCGCGGCAGCCGTTCAACGTGAACGCCATCGCCCAAGCCGGCGCCCTCGCCGCGCTCGCGGACACGGACCACATCGCAAAGACCCGCTCGGTCAACCGCGCCGGCATGGCTTTTTATGAGGACGCCTTGGCCGCTAGAAACCTGGAATACGTCCCGAGCTTCGCCAACTTCCTGCTCGTCAAAACCGGCGACGGCGACCGGGTCTTCCGCGACATGCTCAAGCAAGGCGTGATCGTCCGCGCGATGAGCAGCTACAAGCTCCCCGACTGGATCCGGATTTCCATCGGCACCGAGCCGCAGAACCGCCGTTGCATGGAGGTGCTGGATTCCGTGCTGGCAGCCACGGCGGCGGCCTGAAGTTTCACCGCCCGCATTTGACAGAGCGGTTCTGATTTCCTAACTTTTCATCATGGCAGATCTTGTGAGTCCAAAGCCCCAACGGGAATTTTATTGCCGGGACTGCGCCGGGAAAATCGTGATTCCCGCGGATCTTCCACCGACGACCGCGCCCTGTCCGCATTGCAGCGGCGTGATCACGTCGCCCGAGCTTGAAGTCCCGGTCGCGCCCGTCGCGGCATTCCAGCCTCCGCCGCCGCCAGCCCCTGTCGTGGAGAAAACTCCGCCCGCTCCTCCCGCGGAAATTCCTCCAACTCCCGCTTCCCTGAAAACCGAGGAACCGCCGGCCAAGGAGCCCCCCCCGGAACCCGTCCCGTCTCCCCGCAAATACGCGCCCAAAGCAAGCAAGCCGCAGCGCAGCGGTCTCATTCCTGCCATGCTGGTCCTGCTCGCGCTGTTTCTGCTAGCTCTTGGCGGGGTTTATTACACCTCGTTGGAGATGGGCCAGAACATCGAACCGCCAACCGTCAAGGCCGCCTCGGGCGACCCGAAGGTCAACGAGGCGAACTACATCCGGGTCGGCTGGCAGAAAGACGCCTATCAACTTCTTCGCGGCTACATGGCGGCCACCAGCGACAAGGAAAAAGTCCCCTTCATTCTCAACGGCGGCGAACTCGCTTCCAAGATCGAAGACTTCTACGGCGGCGGCGTCATCAATGATTCGGACACCCCGGCGGAGGCGTTTTCGATCTATGAACTCTCCGAGGAAGATCGCAAGCGCGGCCTGTTCATGATGATTTACGACCAGCCGCCGCAGTTCGACATGAAGGAATTCTTCCGGCCGCTCGCCAGTCTCGAAGTCCAGTATGGCGTGGATGAAGCCGACCTGCTTCTCAGCACTTTGGCCCGCGTCGGCAACTTCGCCATGGAACCCCTGCGGGTGCATGCCTTCTTCAAACGCACTGATGGCGGCCTCAAGCTCGACTGGGAAATCTTCGCCCAAACCAAATACCGCACGCTCCAAAACTTCGTGGAGCTGCCGGAAGTCGGCCAAACCGGAGTCTTCCGCGTCTTCCTCGTCGAGGATGTCCCCGACAAGGGCCGGGCGGTCGCCGGCACCCGCACCTACCGCGTGGCCGATCCCGCTAACACCGGCGACACCGCGCGGGTCAACGTCAAGGTGGACTCCGAAATGGGCCGCGCCCTTTCCATCATCAACTGGCGCGGCACCAAGGAAAACCGCCCGATCACCCGCACCGCGACGGTGGAACTCAAGTGGGGCGGCGAGCCGACCGCGCCGGAGTTGGAAATCAGCCGTTTCATCTGCTGGGAATTCCTCGGTCTCGGTGGCCGCCAACCGTCCGCCTCGGCATCGACGAAGTGACTAACCGGATGGAAACCATTCCAGATCCGCACCGCACAACGATCGCGGCGATCGCCACGCCGCCCGGGATGGGCGCGGTCTCGTTGCTGAGGATTTCCGGACCCGACGCGATCCGGATCGCGGACCAGGCCACCGGCGGCATGGCTTCTTCCCTGATGCCCCGCACCACCCGCTATTGCAAGATCCGGGACGCCGACGGACAAATCCTGGACGACGGATTGATGACGGTTTTCCGCGGCCCCAACAGCTACACCGGCGAGGACAGCTTCGAGTTCACCGGCCACGGCGGGATTCTCGTGACTCGCGAAGTGCTGGCCCGCTTTCTCGCCTGCGGCGCCGTCGCCGCGGGCCCGGGCGAGTTCACTCAACGCGCGTTCCTGAATGGAAAACTCGACCTAACGCAGGCGGAGGGAGTGATGGACCTGATCTCCGCGCAGACCCGGCTTTCGCTGCGCGCGGCCCGCAGCCAGCTTGAGGGCACGCTCGGCCGGCGCACCACCGAGGCCCGCGACCAGTTGCTGGAAACCCTCGCCCATCTCGAAGCGTGGATCGACTTCCCCGAGGAAGACATCGACCCGCAAACCGGCGCATTGCTGCGCGGTCGCGTCGGCTCGGTCCTCGCCGTGGTCGATTCCCTGCTTGCCACCGCCGACCAGGGACGGGTGCTGCGTGAAGGCGTTAGGACCGTGATTTTCGGCGAGCCCAACGTGGGGAAATCCAGCCTGCTCAACCGCCTGCTAGGATTCGAGCGGGCGATCGTCAGCGACATCGCCGGCACCACCCGCGACACGATCGAGGAGGTCGTCAATTTGCACGGCATCCCGCTCCGGTTAGTCGATACCGCAGGCGTCCGCGAAGCATCCGACCGGATCGAGGCGGAGGGCATCCAGCGCACCGTCAGGCAGATTGAAGCCGCCGACCTGCTGTTGGAAATCGCCGACGCCAGCCAACCCCGACCCGCCGACGCCATCCTTCCCGCGACCGCCGCCAAGCGCCTGCAAGTGCTCAACAAAACAGATCTCGGCGAGCATCCATCCTGGACGGGAATCGAGGCCGTGCGGCTTTCCTGCACTACGGGTGCGGGCTTCGATCTGCTTTCCGACGCCATCCGCGACTCGCTTCATTTCAGCGAGGCGGACTGGGGCGAGCACGCGGTCGCCATCAACGCCCGCCATCAGGCGAGCCTGCAACTCGCCCGCACCTCGCTGCTCGCCGCGCTGGAACTCCTCGACGACCTGTCAACCGACCCCGAGCTCGCCGCGATCGATCTTCGCGAAGCCTTGGACGCGCTCGGCGAAATCCCCGGAAAGGTCGATACGGAGGATCTGCTCGGCGTGATTTTCAGCAGCTTCTGCATCGGCAAATAACGTGATACAGGCATTTCCGCCTGTTTTTCCAGGCGTGACGGCCGCCCCATGCGCCGGAGACGGCCTTCGCTTGCGCCACCAACCGCCTCCGGCGCTTTGACCTATTCGACCGGAGTTTTTCAATCCGCTCTGGACACGCGGCTGGTCCCCGAAACGGCTCGACTGCCAGTAACCAGCCTTCGATCGCTTCACGAAGATTCGTCTCCAGTTCTGGAAGTGTCTCTGAGGTGAAACATCGGGGCACGGCTGGCACCTCGGCCCAGAATCCGCCTTCCCCAGCGTCGTTAATAATGGCTTTGAGTGTCATAAGAAGTGGAGAGAGGTTGGCAGTGGAAGTGCTATGCAGGCATGCCGGATCCAGGAAGAAATCTTTCGTCCGCCTGCGCCGGTGGAGTTTGTGGCGGCCTCACACCACGCAGTCCGCAGTCCGACGGCCTCCGCCTACATCACTGGAAATTCAATTCGCCGAGGGATCTTCCTGCTTGTGCCGGACCCTGCCGCATCCATTCTCGGCAGGTGCACGGATCGACAGGGAAAACTGAAGCGGAAGCGACGCGGGCGAGGGTGGATTGCCACGTCCATCTGGTCGGAAACGGCCGGAAAGGCAGCGGTTGCTGGATCAGGATGGCCGGCTGGCATCGCTTCATGGGGGGAATGATGTGCCGCATGATCGGGATGCCGGTCGGGTTCGAGCACGACGATTTCGACGAGGTCTATGTCCAGCGGCTTTCGGGATGGGTCAGGGAGTCGTCGATGGACCGGGCGCTACTGTTAGCTCAGGACGAGGTTTACAACGAGGACGGCGGGCGGCGGGATTTCGGCTCTTTCCATGTGCCGAACGACTACCTGTTTTCCGTTTGTGAAAGGCACCCGGAGTTTCTTCCCGCCGTCTCGATCCATCCGGCGCGGCGCGACGCGCTGGAGGAGCTCGACCGCTGTCTCGCCCGCGGCGCGCGGGCTTTGAAGCTCCTGCCGAACTGCCACGACTTGAATTGCTCGCGGCCGGCGCATGACGCTTTCTGGGAGAAAATGGCGGAAGCCGGACTGCCGCTGCTGGCGCACACCGGCGGCGAAATGACGGTGCCGGTGGCGAACGTCCTCTATCAAGATCCGGCCTTTTTGCGGCGGCCGCTGGAAATCGGGGTGAAGGTCATCGCCGCCCACGCGGCGAGCAGCAGCAGTTTGTGGGACCGCGATTATTTCGACGACCTGCTGGAAATGATGGCGGAGTTTCCCAATCTCTACGCCGATACCAGCGCGCTGAACACGCCGTTTAGAAGCGCGGCGCTGCGGCGGATTCTGGATTGTGATTTGTTGGAGCGCTTCGTCCACGGTAGCGATTTTCCCGTTCCGGTGGGGACCTGGTATGCCCGGCTCCGCGGCTTGATCGACGGCGAGTCGCGGGCGCGGGCGGCGGGGATTTCAAATCTGATCGAGCGTGACGTCGTGCTGAAGGAGGCGATGGGGTTTGACGAGGCGCATTTCACCCGTCTGTGGCAGGTGCTGCGGCCGGTGTGAGGACGACGGGACCTTGACCTCTGGCTGGATGCGTGACAGAAAAAGCCACGAAGCGGGCGCATTCACCGGACCGCCGATTTCATAACCAACCAACGATCTCATGAACATCATCACACGACTTGGCATGTTTGCCACCGCAGGGGCCGCACTCGCGCTTTCATCATGCGCCACCGGCGGCAAATCGCCTTCCGGGATTCTATCGAATTTCGCGCAGCTGGACGCCGGCTACGGCACGGAAAACGCGGTCTCCTCCTACCTCAAGCCGGGCGCGGACCTCAAGCAATACGACAGCGTGATCATCGATCCAGTGACGACCGTGGTTGCCTCGCCGGGCGTGAGTCCCGCGGTGACTGACCAACTCGCCGCCTACCTGAGCGAGTCGTTGCGCAGCCAGATGACCGGGGAACTGAAAATCGTTAGCACTCCGGGGCCCAAAACCCTCCGGGTCCGCACGGGCCTGACCGACGTGATCAGCGCCGCACAGGCCGGCAAGGGCATGACCGCTGTGCATCCCGCGCCACGCGCCACCCTGTCCGGCAATCTGGGTTCCGCCGACGTGGCGGGCTTCGTTTCCAACGTGGCGTTCGAGGGTGAAATCCTCGACTCCGTCACCGGCGAACGGCTGGTGGCGCTGGTCGATCATCGTCTCGGATCGAAGCGCGAGGCGAGCGCGAAAACCTCATGGGCGGCCGTCCGCAGCGGCGTGAACCAAGGTGTTGTGAGACTCCGTGACCGCTTCAAGGCGGTGAAAGCCCACTAACGGCTAATCCCGGTTTGTTCTCAAAGCCCTGCCGGACTCGGTCCGCCAGGGCTTTTACAATTCGCTTGGATTTCAGCTCTTTTTGCAAAGAAGCGCATGGAAAATCGTTAGGTCCGGCGCATCTGAAAATTGAGAAGCGAAGGAGGTGGTTGTGGTCCCATGAGGCGTTGAGTCGCTTGCCTTTGATGCCTCGCCTCTTGGTTTTCTCACGGTTGAGCAGGTTGATGGCCATGCGTCTGACCGTGGGGAGGTTCTCGGCCGAAAGGCCGGCTCTTGCCCGGCTCTGGTCTTCCTGGTCCACTCTTCGACCGCCTCGGGATTTCTCTCGCAGGCTCTGCTCAGCGGCTTTTGCGAAGTGATGTTCTGGCTGGCCAAAAGACGTCCCGCGGCTGTCGGTTCCATCTCGACGCCGAATTTCCCCCAAAATCATCTCGGCTACGATCTTCCGTCTCCAGAGTCCGAAGTCGAATCCATATTGCCGCGGTTTCAAAACAAGGATCCACACAAAAAAACGGCCGGACTCTCGTCCGGCCGTTTTTGTTAACCAAGCCGGCGGATGCCGGATTAGCGGGAGTAAAGTTCGACGATGAGCTGCTCGTTGACGAGCGGATCGATGTCTTCGCGATCAGGAATCCGGGAAACCGTGGCTTCGAGCTTGTCCTTGTCAACCGTGAGCCAGTCCTTGATGGACATGGCCTGCGTGAGGTCGGTCATGCGGTTGACGAGTTGTTGTGAGGAAGGGCGGGCACCGACTTTGATCACGTCGCCCGGCTTCACTTGGAAGCTGGCGATGTCAACGGTGCGGCCATTCACAAGGATGTGACCGTGGTTGACGGCTTGACGCGCGGCCTGGCGGCTGTTGCCGAAGCCAGCGCGGTAAACCACGTTGTCGAGACGGCACTCGAGGAGTTGGAGAAGGATCACACCGGTGATGCCACGGCGGCGGGAAGCTTCTTCGTAGTAACCGCGGAATTGCTTTTCGAGCACACCGTATTGGAAACGAAGCTTCTGCTTTTCGCCGAGGGCGACGGAGTATTCACTCTTCTTTTTACGACCGGCACGGACGCCGTGCTGGCCGGGCGGGAAGTTGCGGCGTTCAAATGCCTTGGATGGGCCAAAGAGGGAAACACCGAAACGGCGGCTGATCTTTGCGCGTGGACCTGTATAACGTGCCATATAAGAATTTCTAAAAAGGTTGGATTAGACGCGGCGGGCCTTTTTAGGGCGGCAACCGTTGTGAGGGATCGGAGTCACGTCGCGGATCGAGAGGATTTCAAGACCGAGACCCTGGACGGCACGCACGGCGGATTCGCGGCCGGAGCCTGGCCCCTTGACGCGGACATCCACTTCCTTGAGACCGTGTCCCATGGCTTGGCGGCAGGCGTCTTGCGAAACCACTTGCGCGGCGTAAGCCGTGCTCTTGCGGGATCCCTTGAAACCCATCTTGCCGGCGCTGGACCAACCAATGGCATTGCCACTTGGATCCGTCACGCTGACGAGGGTGTTGTTGAAAGTCGCGGTCACATGGACGATGCCGCGGGTGATGTTCTTGGAACCCTTGGCTTTGTGAATCTTGATCTCTTCCTCGCCTCCGCCGATTTCGGCGAAGATGTCGCGCTTGACGTCCTTTTTCGGCGCCTCTCCAACAGGAGTGGTGGCCGCCGATTCAGGAGCAGGAGTGGTGGCGGGTGCTGGAGCTGCTACGGGCTCAACTACCGACTCTACGGCAGCTTCTTGGTTGGTTTCTTCAGACATGAGTAATACGGAAAATTATTTCTTAACGCCGACCGTCTTCTTCTTGCCCTTGCGGGTGCGGGCGTTGGTGCGGGTGCGCTGGCCACGGACTGGCAATCCACGCTTGTGGCGGATACCACGATAGCAGTTGATGGATGTCAGACGCTTGAGCTGGGATTGGCGCTCACGACGAAGGTCGCCTTCGACGATGATCGACTCGGACGTGATCACCTGCGCGATCCGGACCAATTGGTCCTCGCTGAGCTGTCCGGTGCGGATGTTGGGGTCGACTCCTGCGTGCTCGAGGATCTTTGCCGCCGTAGGGCGGCCGATGCCAAACATGTAGGGCAGAGAAGCTTCGATGCGCTTCTCATTGGGAATTTCAATGCCTAGGATACGTGCCATGATGTGCGTGATTTCGCGTGACCGCGAGAGGATGGCCAGACTTCTCTGGCGACTCCGCGGGGCGGGTGATTTAGCAGACCGCCGGGGGCTGGCAAGCGGGAAATGGAAATTTTCGCCAATCCGCGAAAATTTACCACCCGCGTGAAGCAGGAAACCTGCGAAAATTCCCGCCCGGCTTTGAAGCCAGCCTTATTTGGCGACTTCCCTTCTGGACAAAACAGAGATGCTTCTTAGCTTCGCTTGCACTTGCATTACACCCATGGAAATCCCGCACGACTTCAGCAGCCAACTACCACCCGATGACGTCGCCGCCATCGATGAACTCGGAAAAACCTACCAAGCGTTCCGCGCTGAGCTCGCCAAAGCAATCGTCGGTCAGGACCAGGTCATCGAGCAACTCGCGATCTGCCTTTTCGCCCGCGGTCACGCGCTGCTGATGGGAGTGCCCGGCCTGGCGAAAACCCTGCTGGTTTCCTCCGTCGCCCAGACTTTCGACCTCTCCTTCAACCGCATCCAGTTCACGCCCGACCTGATGCCCGCCGACATCACCGGCACCGATATCATCCAGGAGTCCGGTGTCGGCGGCCGTCGCGAGTTCCAGTTCATCAAGGGCCCGGTCTTCGCCAACATCGTGCTCGCCGACGAAATCAACCGCTCCCCGGCCAAAACCCAGTCCGCCATGCTCGAGGCGATGCAGGAAAACAAAGTCACCGTCCTCGGCAACACCTACACGCTGCAGCCGCCGTTTTTCGTCCTCGCGACCCAGAACCCGATCGAACAGGAAGGCACCTATCCGCTGCCGGAAGCCCAGCTCGACCGCTTCATGTTCCTCATCGAGGTCGGCTACCCGTCCTCCAACGAGGAAAAGGAAATCGCCCGCGCCACCACCGGCACCGCCCGCCAAGTCCTCAGCCACCTGCTCGACGGCGAAAAAGTCATCGCCTACCAGCAACTTGTCCGCCGCGTCCCGGTTCCCGAGCACCTCTACGACTACGCGGTGAAAATTGTCCGCAAGACCCGCCCCGGCGAACCCGAGTCGCCGCAGTGGATCAAAGACACCGTCGGCTGGGGAGCCGGCCCGCGCGCCGTGCAGTATCTCATCCTCGGCGCAAAATCCCGCGCCGCCCTCCGCGGTACCTACATGGCTTCGCTCGAAGACCTCGAAGCCATCGCCTCGTCGGTCCTCACCCACCGCGTCATCACGAATTTCTCCGCTGAATCGCAGGGGATGACCTCCAAGAAAATCGTCGAGCGATTGATCAAGGAAATGCGGGAGGAGTGAGCATGAGCCACTCCTTCATCGACAACACCCTGCTCTCCCGCCTCGCCTCGCTGCCCATCGAGGCGCGCGCGCCGATGTTAGGAAACGTCGCCGGCAAGCACCGCTCGCCCCACCGCGGATCGTCCGTCGAATTCGCCGAATACCGGAAATACGTCGCCGGTGACGACACCCGCCGGCTGGATTGGAAAGCCTTCGCCCGCTCGGACCGCTTTTACATCAAGGAATTCGAAGCCGACACCAACCTCCGCGCCTACTTCGTCGTCGATGCCTCCGGTTCGATGAATTTCAGCGGCGGCGGCGAGTCGAAAATCCAAGTCGCTCGTCGGATTGCCGCGTCGCTCGCCTACCTTCTCGTCAACCAAGGCGATGCCGCCGGGCTCTCGATCTGCACCGACAAGCTCCACCTCGAAGTCCCGCCCAGCCGCCGCGCCGCCCACCTCGAACGCTTTTTCTCCACCCTCGGAAAAGTCCAGCCATCCGGCGAAACCGGCCTCATCCAGGCGCTCCACACCATCGCCGAGAAAATCGGCCAGCGCGCCTTCGTCGTCATTCTATCCGATCTCTTCACCGACACCGCCGCCCTCGGCGACGCCCTCCAGCACCTCCGCTACCGCAAGCACGACATCTCCGTCTTCCACCTGATGGACCCGCTCGAACTCGGCTTCGAGTTCGACCGCCCGCACCGCTTTGTCGATCTTGAAGACGGCACCTCCATCGTCGCCGAGCCCAACCTCATCGCCGACGAATACAAATCCGCGCTCCGCGATTTCCTCACCACCGTCCGCGCCAAGTGCCACGACGCCGCCGCCGACTATCAGCTCGTCACCACCGACACCCCGCTGGAACCGCTGCTCCGGGATTTCCTCACCGCGCGGCTGCCGAAATCGAAGCATTAACTGAACCATGCTTTTCCTCAATCCACTCCTCCTCTGGGGCCTGCTCGCCGCAAGCGTCCCGGTGTTGATCCATCTGATCAACAAGCGCCGCCACAAGACGATCCAGTGGGCGGCCATGCAGTTCCTGCTCAAGGCGACCCGCGAATCCCGCGGCAAGAAAAAACTCCGCCACATCCTCATCCTCACCTGCCGCGCGCTCGCCATCGCCGCGCTCGCGTTCGCCGCCGCGCGGCCGATCGTCTCCGGCCTCATCGGCTGGGGCGGCGGCTCCATCGACACCGTCGTCCTATTGCTGGACCGCTCGGCCTCCATGGAAACCAAGCCCGGCGACGGGCTTGCCCCGCGACGCCAGATCGTCATCGAAAAAGTCCGCGACGCCATGACCAGCCTGGGCGCAACCCGCCTCGTCCTCATCGACAGCGCCAGCGGGAAACCCCAGGAAATCCCCTCGCCCGACGTCCTCACCGAGATCGCCGCCACCGCGCCCACCGACACCGCTGCCGACTTCCCCACCCTGCTCGCCCGCGCCGCCGAATTTCTGGCAGACACCACCGGGCGCTCCGAAGTCTGGCTCGCCTCCGACCTCCAAGCCTCCAATTGGCACCCCGAGGACGAACGCTGGGCCGCCGCCCGCGCCAGCCTCGCGGCGCTGCCTCAAAAGCCCGCCGTCCGCGTCCTCTCACTCACCGGACCATCCGCGCCTAACACCGCCATCCGCATCCTCGGCTCGCGCCGCTCCGGCGACGAAATGCTCTTCGATCTCGAAATCCTCCGCGCCGCGGACTCACGCGGCAGCACCACCCTCCCGCTCACGACCAATCTCAACGGCACCCGCACCACCGAGACGCTAACACTCCCCGGCCAGTCCCTCCGCTTCCAAAAACGCGTCACCCTCCCCAGCGGCAGCGCCACCGGCTCCGGCTGGCTCTCCATCCCCGCCGATGGAAACTCCCGCGACAACTCCACCTTCTTCGCCTACGGCCCCGCCCGCCCGGTCAAATCCGTCATCGTCGCGCCCGCAGGCGAAGCCGCCGACTACCTCGCGCTCGCCGCCGCGCCTCCGGGCTTCGGAAATCAAGCCACCCAGCGCATCGATCCCGCCAGCGCCGCCACCCTCGCCACCGGAGACCTCGCCGCCATCCTCTGGGCAGCGCCCCTTCCCACCGGTCCGGCCCAAGAATTGATCTCCCGCTTCCTAACATCCGGCGGCCACGTCGTCTTCTTCCCGCCCGGGATTTCCTCAGACGATTCGTTTCTCGAACTGAAATGGTCAAATCCCGCCGAAGCCCCGGCAGGGAAATTTTTCATCCTCAAGGACTGGAATCGAAGCGACGGCCCGCTCCGCGACGGCATCGACGGCACACCCATCCCCGCCGAGCGACTCAAAGCCATCCGCCGCCAAATCCCGCTCGGCGACGCCACCGCCCTCGCCCGCTGGGAAGACGGCGAGTCTCTCATCACCCGCCGCATCGTCGATCACGGCACCGCTTGGTTCGTCGGCTCGCTGCCGGATTATACCTGGTCTAACTTGGGCGACGCCGACGTCCTGCTCCCCACCGTCCAGCGCGTCATCGCCGCCGGAGCCGACCGCTTCGACGCCTCCTACCTCACCACCGTCGGCAGCGACACCGCCCAACCTCTCGCCGGAGAAACCCGCACTCGCCTCGACGACTACGGCACTCAAGATCCCGCCAACGCCGCCCACGAATCCGGCATCTTCCGCCTCGGCGAGCGCCTCCTCGCCGTCAACCGCCCCGCCCAAGAAGACAACCCGGAAATCCTCACCCGCGAGCAACTGGACCAAGCCCTCGAAGGCACCCGTTACACCCTCCTCGACCAGGCCGGCCAAGCCGACGACCCCTCGCTCTCCCGCGACGTCTGGCGCGCCTTTCTCATCGCCGTGCTTTTCTTCCTGATCTCCGAGGCCATCCTCTGCCTGCCGAAGAAAACGCATCCGCAGGTTCTTCCAACAAAAGCCGTCGCCTGACTCAAATACATAGGTCCTATAAAACCTATATGACCTATACTTTTCGATCCCCTTGCTCCACCTCTCCCCCACTCCCCTGACCCTCTGGATCGGCATCATCGCCTTGATCCTCGTCGGCGCATTGTCCGTGATTTCATGGAGACGCAGCCCCCACCGCGGACGCACCGCCGCGCTGGAATGCCTGCGTTTTCTATCCGCACTCGCCGTCGTCCTCCTGCTCTGGCAGCCCGAGTGGCTGACCACCCTCCATCCCGACACCAAACCGCAGATCGCGATTCTCTGGGACGACTCCAAGTCGATGACTACCGTGGATGCCACGCTGCCGCCCGTCCTATCCGAAAAATCCGAAGTCGTCTCCCGCGCCGACTGGGTGAAAAAAGCCCTCGCCTCGGACCTCTGGAAACCCCTCGAAGCCAACGGCGCGAACGACCTCACCGCCCTGCCCTTCGCCACTCCACCGGCGGCAAGCAGCGCCATCGCAGGCACCGATCTCGAAGCTCCGCTCGCCGATCTTCTCGCGAAGCAAAGCAACCTCCGCGCCGTGGTCCTGCTCAGCGACGGCGACTACAATCTCGGCCAACCGCCCGTCGCCGCCGCCCAGAAACTCCGCCTCCGCGGCATCCCGCTGTTCCCCATCCCCATCGGCAGCAAGGTCCGCCTTCCCGATCTCGACCTCCTGTCAGTCACCGCGCCCACCTACGGCATCGTCGGTGAGAACGTGCAAATCCCCTTCACCATCCGCTCCTCGCTCGACCGCCAGGTCCGCACCATCGTCCGCCTCCGCGACGAATCCGGCCGCGAGCGGACCAAGGATATCATCATCCCGCCAAACGCCGAAACCTACGACTCCATCCTCTGGCGCTTGGAAAAGGAAGGCAGTTCCACCCTCGAACTCTCCATCCCCGTGGCCGATGGCGAGCTTGTCGCAACTAACAATTCCCGGAAATTCACCATCGCTGGCCGGCCGGAGAAAATCCGCGTCCTCGTCATCGAAACCCTGCCGCGCTGGGAATACCGCTTCCTGCGCAACGCGCTTTCACGAGATCCCGGCGTCGAGCTTTCCTGCCTGCTTTTCCACCCCACGCTCGGCCCCGGCGAGGGCAAGGACTATATCAAGGAGTTCCCCTCGAAAATCGAGGACCTCGCCAAATACGACGTCATCTTCCTCGGCGACGTCGGCGTCGGAGCGGACCAACTCACCGCCGAACAATGCGAGCTCATCCGCGGCCTCGTGGAAAACCAAGCGTCCGGACTCATCTTCATGCCCGGCTCCCAAGGCAACGAGTTTTCCCTGCTGGGCACCGGACTCTCCGACCTGATGCCCGTCATCCTCGATTATGAAAACCCGCGGGGCGTCGCCGAATCCATCCCCTCCCCGCTCACCCTCACCACCGAGGGCCGCGCCTCGCTGCTCACCATGTTAGGAAACAACGAGGAGGAGAACCCGGAAATCTGGCGACGCCTCCCCGGCTTCTACTGGCACGCCCCCGTCGTCAAGGCCAAGGGCGGCGCGGAAGTCCTCGCCGTCCACGGCAACCGCCGCGGCAAATACGGTCCCGTCCCGCTGCTCGTCACCAAGCCCGCCGGCAGCGGCAAGGTCCTCTTCATGGGCATCGACTCCGCCTGGCGCTGGCGGCGCGGCGTCGAGGATCTCTATCACTACCGCTTCTGGGGCCAGGTCGCCCGCTGGATGTCCTATCAGCGGAACATGGCCGCCGGCCAGCGCGTCCGCCTCTTCTTCAACCCGGAGCGCCCCGAGCCCGGCGCGTCCGTCACCCTCAACGCCAACGCCTTTGACCCTAACGGCGCGCCGCTCAAGGAAGGCAGCGTCGCCGTGGATCTCACCGCGCCCGACGGCCGCACCCAGCGCATCGAGCTCCAGAAAAACGACACCGCCTGGGGAGCATTCAGCGGCCGCTTCAAGGTCGATCTCCCCGGACCTTGGAAACTCCGCGCCACCGCCACCGGAGCCGAGGACAAGCCGCTGGAAACCACCATCCTCGTCCAAGGCGTCGAGATCGAAAAAGTCGGCCAGCCCGCCCGCCCGGACGTCCTCGAGGAAATGGCCAAGGTCTCCCGCGGCCGCGTCATCCAGCCCGCCCAACTCGCCGATCTCATCCGGGAAATCAACGCCCTCCCCGAGCCGCGCCCGCTGGAAAACCGCATCCCGCTCTGGTCCCACTGGGCCACCGTCGCCGCACTCGTCACGCTGCTAGGCATCTTCTGGGTCGGCCGCAAGCTCAACGGCGCGTTCTGATTCCCCCAAATGTGTCCCGGCTGTCTCAGCCGGATTCAGGTTCAAGTCGAGCAACTCCCCCGGCTCGTTGACCAGCTGATCCGCCCCGGCCGCTAGCAGCCGTTCGCGGTCGTGAAAACCCCAGGTCACGGCGATCGCCCGCATGCCGGCGTTGCGGGCGGTTTCGATGTCCATCGTGGAGTCGCCGATGACGCAGCACTCCGCCGGACTCAGACCGAGCGCGTCGGAAATTTCGAGGGCTCCGGCGGGGTCCGGCTTGTGGGGAATGCCCTGGCGCTGGCCTAACACGACTGCGAAACGAACGCTCGGGAAGAGTCGTGAAACCATCACGACCGTGAACGGATGCGGCTTGTTGGAAAGCACCGCGAGCGGATAGCCGCGGCGTTGCAGGGATTCCAACAGATCCGTGATTCCCGGATAAATGATCGTGCCGGTCTGCCAGCCGAGATCGTAGTGGGCTTTGAAATCCCGCTCGATCGTGTCGAGCAGTGCCTCGTCAGCGTCCGCCGGTGAGGCGCGCCGGATCAGGATTTTCACGCCGTTGCCGATGAATCCCCTCACCGCTTCATGGGCGTGGACGGGCAAGCCGGACAAGGCGAGCGCGTGATTCAACGAAGCCGCGATACCCTGCAAGGAATCCACCAAGGTGCCGTCCAGATCAAAAATCAAACCGTGTTTCACCCCGCGAAACTGGCGGGATCGGAAGCGATGGGGAAGCGCTTAAAACCCGATCAGGCTCACCAGCTCGTTGTCGCTGAAATCCTCCAGGTGATCCACGGCGGCGATCAGGGTTTCCGCTTCCGCGATTTCCTGAATGACGGCGGCTTGGGGAGAATCCTGCATCGAGATTTGAATGCCCGGCTCAGGCGACGACGATCCGACCCACGAGACCACCGTGAAAGCGAGGGCGGCGGTGGCGGTGGCAAGACCCGCTAATGGAACAGGGGAAAACAGCCGGCTCCACCACGGTTTGGCCGCCACGGAAAGTCGCGCCGCACGGACGGCGTCATCGGCAAACCGCGCGCCCGCCGTCTTCGGCGGCGCTTGGTCGAGCAGCTTCCAAACGGCGTCGGATTCCCAGGAGTTGTCGGGAGGAAGCGAGTTGCGATTCATGATATTGCGAGGTTTGACGTTTGGGTAAACCCGCTGCCGGTCCGAAAGTTGCGCTTCTCTTCTCAAAAATGCAACTGGCCGGCTCAGACCCCGCGCTTATCGCCCCAGAGACGGATGTGGAGCCGGTCGCAGTAGCGGAAACCGCGATCCCGGCAAACCCCGGCGAGCCATGCGGCGTCGCGGTCGATTTTCTCACAAGTGCGCCCTTCCGGCATCAGCAGCACGCGTTGCCGCGGCAGCGCGTGGGCAAGACACAGCGCCTCGATTTCCTCAAGATCCGCCGGCCCGGCCACCACGAACTTGAACCACGCTTTCGGCGATTTCGCGAAAAATCCAAGCGCCTCGGGATTGATCCGCAGCGACTCCGGCATGCCCGCGTTCGAGAGTTTCGGGGAGACGTTGAACTGGCTCACCGCCTCATGAAATGCTGCCGAGGGAATGCGCGTCGCGTTGGTTTCCACCTCGAACTGGTGCTCCGGCTGGCGCTCCCTGATGTGGCCGATCATTTCGAAAAACGCCTTTTCCTGCACCAACGGCTCGCCGCCGGTGATCACCGTGCGCGGGCAGCCGAACGCCAAAACCCGCTCCGCCGCGTCCGCCGGATCGATCTCGCAAGTCACATCCGCCTTGCGGAATTTCGCATACCCCGGCAGCGCGTCCTTCTCATGCGGCCACGGCGTGCCTTCGAAATTCCACGTGTGATCCGTGTCGCACCAAACGCAGTGGAGATTGCAGCGCGACGCCCGGATGAACACGGCGGGCGCGCCGACGCTCACGCCTTCGCCTTGGATGGTGTGGAAGATTTCAGGGCCGTCGCCGAGTTTCGCGAGTTTCATGGACACCCCGGAGAAAACACGGATGAACTCGGATGGACATGAAATTTTCCACTGCTAGTCTCCGCGCATGAGCATTATTTCAGGTCGCGGCGATTCGGGGGAAACGGATTTGATGTTTTCCAAGCGCATCGCCAAAACCTCCCTGCGTGTCGAGGCGCTCGGCTCCGTCGATGAACTCAACGCCGCCCTCGGCCTCGCCCGCGCCGCGGAGGGACAGGCCGACATCGTCACCATCATCGACGGCATCCAGGCGCGACTCGTCGGACTGATGGGCCAGCTCGCCACTCTTCCCGGGGACGAGCAGAAATATGTGGAGAAAAAATACGCCTATCTCAGCCCGGAGGATCTCGAATGGGTCACCGCCACCGCCCACGAATACGAAAAGCGCGGCGTCCGCTTCACCAGCTGGGCCCGGCCCGGTGCGGAAGGCTCGCTGGCCCGCGCGGGCTTGGATTATTCCAGATCCGTCGCCCGCCGCGCCGAGCGCGCCGTGCTCGTTTTGCACGAATCCGGCCAACCCGTTCCGGAAGTCGTGAGATTGTTTTTCAACCGCCTTTCCGACCTCCTCTGGATCCTCGCCCGGGTGGAAGATCGATGAGTCCGGCAATTGATTTCCAAAGATTTCAAAAAGGGGTTGCCAAGTCCCGATCGAGTTCCTAGCGTCCCGCCCTCCAAGGGCAGGTGTCAGAGTGGTCGAATGAGCACGCTTGGAAAGCGTGTGTGGCAGCAATGTCACCGAGGGTTCGAATCCCTCCCTGTCCGCTCTTGGTTTGTCATGACCGATTTACGTCCTGATGCTCATTCATGATCTATTCTGGGTTAGTTTGATGAAAACCAGGCCGCCAGCAGCCGGATCCCAGCGCCGGCGCCCATGCCACTACTCGCACAAATCTCAATTGTGCCTTTAATCCTGAGTGAGCGCGCGCTACTTTCCGGCAGGCCGGGCGGTGACGCCGACCGACTCCAATAACTGCGGAATGAAGTCTGCGTATGCAGTGGAGTATAAGAGCATATCGTCTTCCTTCAGGAGTTCGTGAGGTGGATTCGATACTAGGAGAAGCTGTTCAGCTTCCTCCCATTCGTCTTTGATTTTCCAGTGGGGGAAAGGCGAGCACGGCGATCTCGCGGTAATCGATGGGCAGCCCGTCCTCGCCTTTCGGCGCAAGCGGCACTACGGGAAAAGGCAGGACCTGAGAGAGGCTGGCCGGACCCTGGACGGTGATGTCGGAATGATAGATGCCCTTCATGGACTCCTGCGGTTTGATCCAGCTTCCGCCCGCATTCCAACTGCTTGAGGCCACCATGCCCAAATGTAACCCCAAGCGGTCCGCCTGCTCGATGGCATGGTTGACAGCCTTGAGCGATTCAGGACCGAGGAAAGGGGGCCCGGCCGGCACCTTCTCCTCCGGATGGGTCCGGATCACACCAATGTCCCAGATCTCCGCGCCGGACATCCCCTTGGCCTTCATCTCCTCAAGTTCAAAGGTGAGGCGGTCCAAATCCACATCGCCGTTGATCCAGTCCCAGAACGCGCCGGGCCGAGCCTCCATCGGCGGATCCTGGAACAAGGCCGCCGTGGGTTCGCGACTCGCCGCCGGGCTGGCCTTTGCGATGACAAACTCGACCAACTCCTCACACTGGAAGAAACCCTGCCACATGTTATGTCCTTGGCCAGCCGGAATGCGCATCCGTATGTTGCCGCCCAGCTCGCGGTAACGACTGGCAAGCAAGGCGGAGTTGTCTTTCAGAGGCACCACATCATCCGCATCGCCGTGGATGTGAAAAATCGGCACGCCGGCTTTTGCCAGTGGAGCGAGGCGGTCGATCGGGTTGTGTTGCGCGAGTTGTTCTTCGAGTTGCGCCGCGGTCAGGCCATAGGCACCGCAGGCCTGATCGAGCCCGGGCCAACTGCGGAGGTTGCAGACCGGATAGATACCGGCGATGCCGCCCACCGACTCCGGATGCTCGGCGGCCCAATTATAGAGCATCAATCCGCCGCGACTGCGTGCTAGCAAGCAAGGTTTCGCACTGAACTTGCGATTCTTGACAAGTTCGTTGTAGAGGGCGGTGAAGTGGGCGCGTCCTGCTGGATTGCCATACGATTCACCCACATCTATGCCCGCGATGGCGATGCCATTGTCCAGGAAGCGCTTAAACATCCAGCGCTCTTCGGCTCCTGGAAGATTCGACAGCGTAGGCGCATACCAGACCCACGGCGTGGGGCGGTTCGGGTGGAGGTTCTCAGCCGCCGGGAGAATGACAAACGCGGTGCGGCCGGCCACTTCGAAGACCTCCCCGGGAAGCGGCAGCGTTTTCGCTGGTTTCGGCGCGTCGGCCGCCAGGACCGGAGGTGAGGCGAGCGACAGGAACGATACCAATACCACCGCGAGCGCGAGTAGATATTCAGGGATTGGACCGATGTAAATGCAGCAAAGCGGTCGTGAGCGCGGGATGATAAATGTTTTCATGACAATGATTCAATGGTTGGAGAATGTCAGCGCCTGACGGCACGCAACTTCGGTTGGGTGGTGGCGGATTCGATGGCCTTGATGGCTTCCTCCACGGCACCGACGCGCTGGTCGTTGAGTGCCCCACCGGGAAACTCGTGGCGCTCGACCTCGGCGTTGAAGCTGGCAATGAGCTCCTTGAGCGCCGGGATCTGCGGCTTGGCGGCGGATCCGTAGCCGGTGATCATTTTCATGATCTCGCCCGTGCGAGTTTGGCTGCCATGCCCGCCCTGGGTTTTCGCCAGACCGACCGCTGCCGCGATGCCTTCCTGGAAATGATATTTGGTCAGCGCCTTCAAGCCCGCCATGCGGATCACATTGTTGAACATGGTGTCCGCCGGACTGGGGCTCTCCACCGCCGCGAGAATGACCGGGGCGAGCGCAACGACGTCATCCTCGCTGAGTTGGTTCTGAAAGCAGTGTTGGAGCGTGGCACGGGCCATGCCATCGGGATTGGTCGATACCGAACGGATGGCCTGGTTGCGCAACTTGGGATCCACTTTGTTGAGTTCTTCCCTCAGCGGGCCGGAGAACACGGCGGCGGCCAACTGGCCGTGCGCGATTTGCACGGGGTCTTCCCAACGGATCGGCCATGAGGGTTCCGCCGTCGCTACAAGCGCCTTGAGGATGTCTTCGATGGCCGGCTTTGCCGTTGCTCCCATCTTCTTGATGGCCGCAGCGGCTTTGTGACGCACCCAGCGGTCCTGGTGGGAAAGTTGTTTCACCAAAACCGGCAGGGCCTCCGCCGTGTTGAGCAGTCCCAAGGTCTCACTGGCACCCTGAATGCGGTGCGGATCGCCGCTGTCGGCGAGTTTGATAAGTTCGGGCACCAATGTCTTGGACTCTGGACGTGTTGCCAGTTCCTGCGCCGCCCAACTGCGGACAATGGGCGACCAGTTGCCGAAGGCCTCGACGAGTTCCTCCGGGGTCATTTTCTGCCGGTCCAGATCGAAGCGCCCTGCGGCGACGGTGAGGGCGGCCTGGTTCTTGTCGAGCCAACCTGATGGATCGGCATCGCGACCGGTAATGACCAGCTTGCGCAAGGGCAGCGCGTAGGTGAGCACATAGGTGGCGGCGGGACTCAGCCCGTTGTAACTGCTGTTTCCATAGTAGGTATTGTCATGCGTCTTCCCGGCTCCGTATTGTTCAGCTCCGTCATAGGTGAACGATCCGTCCGAGCGGCGGACCAGATCAAGGTGCCACGAGGACTTCCGGAAGAACGCGGCTGCAGCCTCGGGGCCGCCGGCGGCCGCACCGAGGGCGCTCCACAGATAGCTGAAGCCCTGCCCGGTGTGACCGTATTCGCGACTCGGGTATCCTGCCGTGGCCATGCGGGCGAAGAACTCCGTCTCCTTCGGCTTGTTGCCCATCGCGGAAAACATCACTGCGGTCGTGGAGTTCTTGCCGTTGTTCTCGTGATACGGCCATGGTTCGTGTTCGCCGTAGGGAATGGCGCCTTTGTCGGTGAAGTAGCCGAAGAACCCGGCGGCGCGGACGATGGCCTGATCGATTTCCGGGTGCTTCACACCGCATTTTTTGGCGAGCACGATGGCGAGGTTGGCCGGTAGCCCAGCTGAGTTCACGGGACCGTAGGGTGGCACGGAGCCGTTGAATTTCCCGTCCTTGGTAAGTGCGGCGAAGCCATGGCCGAAGGTCCCATACATGCTCTGGCCGCGGGCCAGCAGAAGGGCGCTTTTTTCGATCGCGGGCAGTATCTCCTGGTCGCGGGTGACCATGTAATTCTCGCAGAGAAACACCAGGCGATAGCCCATGTGCCATGTTTTGCCCCAAGTGGGTCCGGCGGGCTTCTTGTCAGGATCGGGATTTTCCTTGGCGAGGCCGTGGGCGAACTCGCGCAGTTTTGGCAGGTATTCCGGCTTGCCCGTCGCAAGCAGGGCAAGGCCTTGAACCGCACCCGTCCACCCGCCCGTCAGCTCCTCCTTTTCGAGCACCTTGCAGGCGTTTTCGAAAATCCGTTTGGATTTCGGGCAGTCCCATGGCGCGGTATCGCTGTAGGTGCCCAGCACCGCGAGCTTGAGTGTGAGTTCCTGTTCTTGGCCGCCGCGTGAAACCAGCAGCTTGAGCACGCCGCTCTTGGCTTCCGTTTCCGCTTCCTGAATGGCTAGGGCGATGCTCTTGCGCGCGTCGTCGCCGAAGGGCTTGCCATCCACACCGAGGATCACATCATCCACCTTCACGACCCCGTCAGCCGGAGAGCCGGCGCCCACGTGGGTGACCAGGATCTGCCGGCTGGCAAGGGTGGTGCGGCCCTGCGCGGCATCCAGATTGTTTTCCGGCTTGGTGTAAATCCAGCCGCGCAAACCCGTCGCACCCAGATTGTAGGTGGCCTTGCGGTCCACCGCCTGAGTGTCCTTGGTGAGATCGGGAACTTGTGAGAAAAGCGGGCTGGCAATACCCATTGCGAGTGCGGCCTGAATGATGGTTGATTTAATTGATAATTGCATAATTCAGGCTCTAACTGATAATTGTAATTGACTGATCACTTTCCGAGCAACCCGGTCAGCATAGGCTCCATTGCCTTTGCCCACTCACGGTAGCCCTCGGCGTTGGGATGAAGTGCGTCGGGCATAAGATCCTTCCGCAACATGCCGTCTGTCGCGAGAAACGTTTCTTTAAGATCGAGCCAATAAACGGTTTTATTGTCAGCAGACGTCTTCAGAATCCCGTTGAGCTGGTCGTTGCGGATTCTGCCTGGGTCGGTCGGCTTCCACTCGCAGGGGAAGATGGCCAGGAGCAGGATCTTCGAAGCGGGCAATCTGTGATGGACTTCTTTGAGTATGGCCAACACGCCCTGGGCCGTATCCCGTCCTTCGTTCGCCGGCTCGCCGCGATTATTGGTTCCGATCATGATGACCACGACTTTAGGATTCCGTTCTTTCATCCCGTCCAGTCCGCCGTCCTGAATATGCCACAACATATGCGAGGTTCTGTCACCACTGGAGGCGATGTTGACAGCGTTGCGGCTGCCATAATGTTCGTTCCACACCTCGTGTCCCTCGCGGCACCACTCGAATACGATGGAATCCCCTATCATCAGAATATCCACTTTCTTTTCGGTCACCCACCTCTTGCGGTCTTCGTGGTGTCTTATGAACTCTGTCCATCCGCCTTTTGCCCGTTCATCGGCTCGCGAATCAGCCTGGGTCGCAGAAAGATCCTTTGCATAGGACGGATCTTCCCACGGCATCTTTTGAGGGGCCGGGGAGGGTGCGGCCTCGACGGCGAAGCAGACCGGCGAGAGGACACACAGCAGTGCTGCGGTTAGGATCACAGTTGGTTTCATTTTCATTGATTCGTTGGAAATCATCGTGACCGACCTCGATCATCGGGACGCCGCGCCGGACTGAAGCGGCACCTCACAGAAGGTCAGGGCAGCGATTCCGTTTTCACCGATAAGCAGAGTTTCCTGTTTCCAGTTCACCTCTTTGAGATAGGTGATGTTTTTGGCGGTGGATGGCGATTTGAGTTTCAGTGTTAGAATATGTCCCTTTGTGCTACCGCTGACGATATGGTCAGGCTCACCGTCGAGATAGAATTGGTTTGCGAGTAAATCTAGCCACATCACGGGTTGATCGAACTCGAGTGCGATCGTGTCTTTTGTTGCGTCAGCAAAAGCGGCACGCTTCAGGTTTGACGCTGTTAGAATCTTGGTTGGCTTCAAACCGTAGTGGTCCCGTTCGATGATCGGTTGCACCATGCGCGCGAATTCCGCCCACCCCTCCAACGGATAGTGGCAGCCGCCCGGAGGTTTCACACCCAGCGTGGAGAGGATGCTCATGTTGGAAAAGAGAGAGGGCAGCGTGCGCTGTTTCTCGCGCAACATATCGCCAGATCCGATATTTCCGCCCATCCCGCATGAGTTCGGCCAGATCTGGAAAACATAATAATTCTTCACATTCGGAAAGTCTGTTTTCCAAGCCGCAGCCATTTCCTTGAACAATTCATGGTAGGTCTCCCATCCGTAACCGCCGGTAGGTCCATCAGAGCCCTGATTATTTTCACCCTGATGCCACAGAATCCCGCGGATGCCGTGCGTCAACTTCGCCCCTTCCACTCGCGTCAATAAACTGCCGTAAAGCTTATAGGGATTAGTCCATGGATTATCACCGCTGGTATCACGACGATTTTGCGGGTTAGGCAAGTGCTGATCGATGCGTGTTCCACCCGCTGCGGCATTGAGGATGAAAATAGGCATCTTTTGACTCTCAACCAAACGCTTGGCTAGTTCCATGCCCCACCAGCCCAGCTCGGCCTTCTCGCCCTTTTGTGCTTTCCACACTGGATAACACCACAGGTTTTCTGTTTCGCCGGGTTTATTAAGGGGAAATTTTTCTTTCCGTTAAATTGTTAAAATCTCAGCGGGCTGGCTGATGGACATTTGATACGAGAACTTGATCTCCCCAGCAAGCTCGGATTGCTCTTTCGCGCTGGGACGGGCCGGTGGA
>NZ_JBIKBQ010000016.1:0-39139 GCF_058122085.1 Luteolibacter sp.
CGAGGGCGGATTTGGTCATCAGTGTTTCCATGGCAGGCTGAAACGGCCAAAACGGAGGCCAATGTCTGGTATTTTCTTAAATCGCCAATGAACATCGACCATGGCTGATTTCCGGGCAACCGCCCTGTCCGGGTCCGGCGGAGTGGAATTTTGGGTTGGTGTGAGCGGGAGACATGGATTAGCTTGCCGCTCCCCGAGGGGAAATTATGGCGATACAAGGTGAAGAACTGGCTCTGGCTTGCGCGAAGGCGGCCGATGAAGTGAAGGCGGAAAACATCCGCGTGTGGGACATGCGCGGGGTTTCGAACCTGACGGACTACATGGTGGTGTGCTCGGGCTCGTCGATGCCGCAGCTGCGGGCGATTTTGCGCGACGTGGCCGGCAAGGTGGAGGAACTTCACGGCGTCAAGCCGACGATGACCGAGGGCAAGGCCGACACCAAGTGGGTGGTCTTGGATTACATCGACGTGATGGTCCACGTGATGAGCGACGAGCTGCGCGAATACTACGGATTGGAAGATCTGTGGAAGGACGCGAAGGAAGTGGAGTGGCAGGCGGCGGACAAGAGCTGATCTGGCGGGCGTCCTGCGGGGCTGGAAATTTTTCGGAATAGAAATCGATTTCCAAATCTCCCATGACTGCCGATGAGTGAGTTCGCAGAGTTAGTTGATGCCCATTACCAAGCGTTGTTCCGCTTCGGGATGTCGTTGACGCGCGATGTGGACCGGGCGTCGGATCTGGTGCAGGAGACATTCTGCATCTGGGCTGCGAAGAACAGCCAGCTGCGCGACCGCTCGAAAGCGAAGACGTGGCTTTTCACCACCTTGCACCGGGAGTTCCTGAGCCAGCGCAGGCGGGCGGCGAAATTTTCCGACGAGCCGCTGGACGAGGAAAAGACGGAGGCGCTGGTCGCCCCGGAAGAGGACGCGGAGCGCCAAATGGACGGGCAGCGCGCGATGGAACTTCTGGGCGCGCTGGATGAATCCTACCGCGCGCCGCTGGCGCTTTTCTATCTGCAACAGCACAGCTACAAGGAAATCGCCGAGATTTTGGACATCCCGATCGGCACGGTGATGTCGCGGCTATCGCGGGGGAAGGAAATGCTCAGGCAGCGGATGAAAGCCGAGCCTTCGAGCGCGCCGAGAAATATTCTTCAACTGGAACGGGAGGGAGTTCGCCATGGATAAGGAACAGGCACGATTCGTCCTGCGGAGTTTCCGGCCCGACGGCGCGGACGCGGGCGATCCGGATTTCGCGGAGGCACTCAAGCTGGCGCTGGAAAACCGCGAGCTGGGCGAGTGGCTGGCGAGCGAGCGGGCCTTCGACGCGGAATTCGCGGTGGCGCTGGGTTCGGTCGATCTGCCGGGTCATCTGCGGGAGGATATTTTCGCCTGTCTGGCCGTCGAGCGCGGGGATTTCCCGCAGGCGCAGGACATGAACGACGCGGCCTGGATCGGCGCGCTGGCGTCGCTCCAGCCTCCGGCGTTTCTCCGCGACCAGGTGATCGCCGCGATGGAGCGGACGGAAAACCGCGAGATCGTCAGGGTTTCGTTTTTCAGGCGGGCGGCAATTCCGTTAGCCGCCGCGGCCGGCATCGCGCTGGCGTTTTTCATCACCCGCCCGGCGGGTCCGGCGGCGGTGGTGAGGACCGGACCGGTCCCGATCGAAGCCGTGCAGGCGGGTTTCATCCGGACCTACGAATCGCCGTTGTTCAGTCTGGACGAGAAGCGCGAGGATCATCGGTTGCTGGTCCGGCACTTGGAGGAGCACAAATTGCCTTGTGCCGGCTGCCTGCCGCCGGGACTCCGGAACGTGAAGGGAATCGGTTGCCGGGAGTTGGTGATCGACGGCAAGCGCGGCTCGCTCATTTGCTTCGACGAGAGGGAAAACGGAGTCGTCCACATCGTGATTTTCCGCCGCGAGGATGTGTGTGGCGAGCTCCCGCAGAGGGACCGTCCGCGTCTGGCGCAAAACGGGGACTGGGCGTCGGCACAATGGCAGGATGGTGAGAACGTGTTCGTCGCCATCAGCCACACGCAGGTCAAAAAGCTGGCGACCTTGTTCTGAAGCAAGGCGCCCGGGTTTGGCTGGTAGATTCCGGCAGGGATGCCAAGGTGGCCGTGGGAAATGAGTTTTGAAGCCGAGACACCGCCTCTTCTGGCACCGTTGCAGCGGGTGATGTTGCGGGATTCCCTCGCGGAGGGAGACGCCGGGCATCATGTTGAGCAGCTGGAAATGCTCTTCGCGCGCGGCCACGTGCGCGGGCGGGTGGCCGCGGCTTGGGAGGAGACCGTCGCCAGCACCGCGGCGCTTCGGGTCGCGTTCGTCACGGCTAACGGACATGCCGCAGGCCGCGAATTCGTGACTCCGCGGAATTCTTTGAACCAACAGGAACCGCTGCCGGCGTCATGGGAAAGCTGGCGGGAGGCGGACCGCCGCCGCCCGCTGCTCGCGCCGCACGAGGTGCCGTGGCGGGCGGTGTATTGGCCGGAGGAGGGGCGGTTCATCTGGACCTTCCACCACGCGCTGCTAGACGGCAGGTCGCTTGCGCGGGTGTTGCGGGATTTCCTGGAACGGCTCGCGGATGGAAATCCCGAGCCGCTGGCCACCGCCGAGTGGCGCGCGCCCATCGCGGAATCGCTGGCGCTGGCGGAGCGGATCTTCCGCGACGAAGCGGCGGATTCGATAGAAATGGATTTCCCCGCTGACGCCGCGGGGGCGGCGGTGCGTTTCATGGGAAATGATTTCGCGCTGCGCTTGGAGTCGCTGGCGGCGGCGATGGAGGTGACCGCCCCGACTATTCTTATCTGGGCCTGGGGCCAGGCGCTGATGGAAATTTCCGGGGCCGGCGCGGTGGTCGTCGAGCAACTGCGCGCGGGCGCGCCGCAGCCGGGGACCGCGGGATTTACCATGAACACGCTGCCCGTGCGAATCCGGCGGGCGAGCGGTGACGTGGCGCGGAGCCTGCGGGAATTCCGCGCCCGGATGCTGGCGTTGCGGGCAATCGAGTCGGTGTCGCCGGAGGATTTCGCGCCCGGAGTTTTTCCTGACACCAACGGGCGATCCAGCAGCGTGATCATGGTCGAGCGCGGCACCTTGCGCCATTTGGCGGGCGGGGAGCTTGTCGAGTCGTTGGTGCTTCACGAGGCCAAAGGCGAGACCTTGATGGCCACCGCGCATGTTCTGCCAGACTTGCGGTTGGAGGTGGAAGGCCCCGGACGGCACGACCTGCTGCGCGGCTGGGTCCACGTGCTGGAGCGGTTGTGAGACGGTCGGCCCGCCCAAATCCTGCGAAGTTCGCCATCACACTTGCCGGGTGCCCGCGCTATCGACTAAAAACGCGCGTGGCCGGCAAAAACATCGTTTATTTCGACTTGGAAACCCAACGCAGCTTCGGCGACGTCGGCGGCTCGATGCACAAGGACAAGATGCAGGTTTCCGTAGGCGTCACCTACAGCACCGCCCGCGGGACTTATGAGATTTACGCGGAAAACGAGATGGAAAAGCTCGGCGAGGAGCTCGTCCGCGCCGATCTCGTCGTCGGCTGGAACCACCTGCAGTTCGATTATCCCGTCCTCCAGCCCTACATTTTCCACACGCTCGCCGAGCAGACGCTCAACCTCGACATGATGCTCGAACTCGAAACCATCGTCGGTTTCCGCCTCAAGCTCGACTCCGTGGCCTCCGCCTCGCTCGGCACTGGCAAGACCGCCGACGGCCTCGACGCGCTGCGCTGGTGGCAGGAACACAAGAAATCCGGCGAGTTCGCGCCGCTCCGGAAAATCGCCGAATACTGCGCCTTCGACGTGAAGGTCACCAAGTGCGTCCACGAATACGCCCTCGAACACGGGCTGCTCAAATACGACGACAAAAGCGGCCGGATCGCCGAGGTCGCCGTGGATTGGAAATAATCACATCCAGCCGAACTGCGCCAGGACCTTGGTCACGGTCCAAATGAACACAAGACTCAGCGCGACGATGTAAATGATCGCGGCTTTTTCGATGGAGGAACGGGTCATGGCGCGGGTCTTCTAGTGCGGCGGTTGGATTTCGCCAAGGGAAATGGTTGGCAGCTTAAAATATACTCTTGCAGTTTTTGTGCGTTTGATGACAGATCCCGCGGACATGAAATTCCGCCCGCTCCTCTCGCTCCTGCTCGCCACGCCCGCATGGGCCCAGTCCACCGACCTTTTGCCCAAGCGGCTCGACGAACTCGTCGTCACCGCCAGCCCGCTCGACCGCACGCTGTTCGAGCTGGTCCAACCGGCCGCCGTCCTCAAGAAAAAGGAGCTCATGCTCAACCTCGCCCCCACGCTCGGCGAAACCTTGGGCAAGCAAGCGGGCGTCAGTTCCACCTCGTTCGGCCCCGGTGCCAGCCGCCCGATCATCCGCGGCCTCGGCGACGACCGGCTGCGCGTGCTCCAGAACGGCACCTCGGTCCTCGACGTCTCCAACGTCAGCCCCGACCACGCCGTCGCCGCCGATCCGCTGACCGTGCGCTCGGTGGAAATCGTGCGCGGCCCGGCCACCCTGCTCTACGGCCCGAACACCGTCGGCGGCGTGGTCAATGTCATCGACGACCGCATCCCCGAGGAGCGCGTCAGCGGCATCGACGGCTCGCTCGACACCCGCTACGGCTCGGCGGAAAACCTCCGCTCCCTATCAGGCGCGGTGAATTTCGGCGCGGGCCCCTTCGCCTTCCACCTCGACGCCTTCACCCGCGAATCCGACGACCTCGAAATCCCCGGCTACGCCCGCTCCGAGCGGCTCCGCGCCCAAGACCCGCAGCCGGACGAAGCGCGCGGCACGCTCCCCAACAGCTTCACCGACTCCGACGGCACGGCCATCGGCGGCTCCTACATCTGGGACCAGGGCTTCGTCGGCGTTTCCTACTCCGGCATCGATTCGCTTTACGGCACGGTGGCGGAAGAGGACGTCACCATCGACCTCCGCCAACGCCGCTGGGACCTGCGCGGCGCGTTTTACGAGCCGGCTAACGGCATCAAGGAAATCAACTACAAGTTCGGCTACTCGGATTACGAGCACACCGAGTTCGAGGGCGCTGAAACCGGCACCCGGTTCCTCATCGACGGCTTCAACACCCGCGCGGAGGTCCTTCACGAAAAGCTCCACGGCTTCGAAGGCGCGGTCGGCGTGGAACTCCAACGCAGCGATTTCTCCGCGCTCGGCGAGGAAGCCTTCCTCCCGCCCGTCGAAAACCAGGTGAACTCGCTGTTCGCCTTCGAGGAAATCGAGCTCGACCGCTTCACCCTCCAGTTCGGCGGCCGCTACGACTATCAGGCCAACGAAACCGACGCCCTCGACCGCGACTTCAACGCATTCAGCGTCTCCGCCGGAGTGATTTACAATCCCACCGAAGACTACGCCGTGGCGATGTCGGCGGGCTATTCGCAGCGCCCGCCGAACTACGTCGAGCTCTTCGCCGACGGCCCGCATGTCGCGACCGGCACATATGAAATCGGCGATCCGGACCTCGGCACCGAGGATTCGCTCTCGCTCGACCTCTCGCTCCGGAAAAAAACCGGCCGTGTGACCGGCAGCGTCAGCGGCTTCTATTACCGCTTCAACGACTTCATCGCGAACCAACCCGCCGGCATCAACGACCCCGTCGATGACCTGCCGGTTTACAATTACGAAGCCATCGGCGCGACCTTCTACGGCGGCGAACTCGAAGCCACCGTTCATTTGCTAGCGCCCGTGGAAGCCTCCGCTGACGAGAATTCTCAACAGCTCGACCTGGTCTTCCTCGCCGACTACGTCCGCGCCGAGGACCGCGACAGCGGCGAGTCCGTCCCGCGCATTCCGCCGTTCCGCTCGACTGTCGCGCTCGACTACCAGATCGACAGGATCGGCGCCCGCCTCGAAGCGCAGTGGTGCGCCCACCAAGGCGACACGGCGGAAAACGAACCGCCCAGCGACAGCTATGTCCTGCTAAGCGCCGGTATCGACTACACCTTCACCACCGGCGATGTGACCACGACCCTCTTCGTGAAGGGCGTCAACCTGCTCAACGAGGAAGCCCGCCCAAGCACCTCGTATCTCAAGGAAATCGCCCCGCTCGCCGCGCGCGGCGTGGTCGTGGGCCTGCGCGCCGATTTCTGATTTCTAGCGGGCAAACGCCGCGGCCAGCGACGACAGATCCGCCGGGCCCGCGCGGTCGGCGGTGAGGATCGCCGCTTTCTGGAGCGAGATGATTTCCGAAACTCCCTTGCGCGAGAGGTCGAGCATCGCGGTCATTTCCTCCGAGGAAAACACCGCCTCCTCGCCGCTGCCCTGGATTTCCACGAAGTCGAGCGTCTCGGTCATCACCACGTTGAAATCGACCGAAGCCGCCTTGTCTTCCGGGTAGTTCAAGTCGAGCACCGGCACGCCTTGATAGACGCCGGCGGAGACTGCGGCGACGAGCTTCTTGATCGGGAAATCCCTGAGCTTGCCCTGGGACATCAGCTTGTTGAGCGCGATCGCCATGGCCACGCAGCCGCCGGTGATCGAGGCGGTGCGGGTGCCGCCGTCGGCTTGCAGGACGTCGCAATCGATCCAGATCGTGCGTTGGCCGACTTTTTTCAAATCCACGCAGGCCCGCAGCGCGCGGCCGATGAGTCGCTGGATTTCCGACGAGCGGCCGTCGATTTTCCCGCGGGAGATGTCGCGCGATTTCCGCTCCAGCGTCGAGTAGGGGAGCATCGAATACTCGGCAGTGAGCCAGCCGCCGTCCACCCGCTGCGCGCGCATCCAGCGCGGCACATCCTCCTCGATACTCGCGGAACAAATCACGCGGGTGTCGCCGAAGGACACGAGCACCGAGCCGCTGGCGTAGGGCGCCACGTTCGGGATGAAGGAAATCGGGCGGAGTTGGTCATTCTGGCGGCCGTCGGGACGAGTCATGCGCGGAGTGAAATCCACCCGCACGCCTGCCGCAAGCGTGAAGCTCAAGCGGAGCTTATTGCGCGCGGAGATCCTGGATTCTCCGGTCGGTCTCGGCGGCCTCCATGGGGAGGTTGGCTTTCTCGTAGGAAGTCTTCAGGCCGAGGAGCGCGTTCATGTCGTTAGGCAAGGCGGTGAGCGCCCGTTGATAGGCTTCGATGGCTTCCTTGGGTTGTTTGACGGCGAGGTAATATTCGCCGAGGCGGATGGCCATGGGGGTGAGGATCATGGGCGGAAACATCATGGACGCGGGTTGTTGGCGGTCGGCGGCGGAGGCGAACCAGTTATAGGCGGTGCCGACTCCGGTTTTGGGGCCCGCCAGGGCGAGGCGGCCGCGCAAATCGCTGGCGAGGACTTCGAGCGCGCGGAAGGCGCGGGTCCATGCGGAGCGCTCGCCGATGGCGGTCGCCTCGGTCTGGGTCTTGCTCATCTCCTCGCCGTGCAGGGTGAGCGCGGCGACGACCTGCTGGGCTTCGCCGAATTTCCCGTCGTCTAGCAGGCGGCGGGCTTCGAGGGCGAAGCGGAGGCCGTCGATCCACCAGTAGGCGAGGGATTTTTCATGGGTGGTCTTGAGGTCCTGCGGCTTGGGCAGGGAGTAGAGCGCCTCGGCGGCGTTTCCGCGCAGGCCGAGGTGGAGGAGGATGCGGGCGGGCAATGTCTTGGCCTCCCATAACAGGAAGCGGGCCCCGGGCGAGGCGTTGCGTTTTTCGGGCAAGGGCGTGGCGGCGATCTGGCGGGCGGCGGCGTAGGCGGTGTCGAAGCCGCCCTTCGACGCGAGCGCGACGATGCGGTAGCACTCGGCTTTCACCCACTCGGGGCAGTCGGCGACGCCGGCCTTGTTTTCCTTCATCCAGCCCTCGAAGCAGGAAGAGGCGCGACCGAATGCCGAGGCGGCTTTGCCGTGCTGGCCGGAGCGCCACTCGTAGTGACCTAGCAGATGGAAATGCGGGCCGTAGTTGGGGGACATCTGGCAGAGCTTGCGGGCGAGATCGACTGACGGGGCGAGGTCGGGGCCGTCCGCGCGGATGGTGAGCAGGGCGTTGAGCGGCAGCGGGCTGTGGGGGTGTTTCGCGATCAGCGCGAGCAGGCTTTTTTCGGCGGCCTCCTGGTCGGGCGTCGCGGCACCGGACGCGTCATAGCCGCCGCGGCTGAAAAGGGCGGCGAAGATGCCGGCCTGGAGTTCGTGAGGGAATTTCTCGGCGACCTTGCGGAAAGCGGCTGCCGCGCCGGCCGGGCCGTCCTCCAGGTATTTGACCAACCCGAAAGCATAGCCGCGCTCGAGCTCGCTGCCTTTGCCCCGGCTTATCAGGTCGAGCAGGCGCTTGGTCGCGGCGGTGCGCGCGGCGCTGGTTTCCGGCGACGGGCTGAGCAGCGACATGACCATCCCCCACTGGGCGAGGAGGCAGTCCGGGTCCTCGCGCATCGCGGCGGCGAAGTGGCGGCTCGCCTCGAATTCCCATCCGCCGTGGAGGTGGTTGAGGCCTTGGTTGACGTGGGTCTGGGCATTTTCCGTGGCAGCGGTCACGGCGGTTTGGATTCCGCCGGGGAAGCTCGTCATCGCAGGTTCGGCGAGGGCTTTGACGGAATCGGGAATGGCCGCCTCGACGTCCGGGTCCTTCGGGGACGACGGGACTTGCTCCCCATTCGTTGGCGCTGCGACCGCGATCTTGGTTTTCACCGCGGCGTTGGCGGCGGGTTTCGCGATCTTGGTTTCCTCGCATGCCGCGAAGGCGCAAGTAAGGTGCAGCAGCGCGATCAACCGGGTTCTCATGTCCGGAAGATGGCCATGTGCCGCCCGCGCCTCCAAGCAAAATGACGCTGGCGTGCGCCGCCGCGGCCCGCTTAGTCTCCGGCCATGAAGCTTGGAGTTATCGGATGCGGGAAAATGGGCACGGCGTTGATTCAAGGGTCGATTCGTGCGGGAGTGGTCGCGGCGGCGGATGTTACCGGCTCGGATCCCTACGAAAAATCCCGTGAATCATTCGCGGCGGCGACCAACGCCAAGGTCACTGCCAGCGTCGCCGAACTGGCCGCCGGTTGTGAGGTGATTCTGCTTTGCACCAAGCCGCTGGACGTCACCGCCGCTCTGGCAGACGCCGCGGAAATGGCCGCCGGCGCGCCGCGCCTGGTGATTTCGATCGCCGCGGGCGTGACGCTTGCCGCCTTGGAGGCCGCGGTTTCCGAAAATTTCCGGATCATCCGCGCCATGCCTAACACTCCGGCGCTCGTCGGCCATGGCGCCGCCGGTTATTGCCTCGGCACCCGTGCGACTCCCGCGGATGCGGCGACCGCGCAGGCGCTGCTCGGCGCGGTCGGGCTGGCGGTCCAAGTGCCGGAGCGGCTGATAGACGCGGTCACCGGACTTTCCGGCAGCGGGCCGGCTTACATCTATTTGGTCATCGAGGCCCTCGCCGACGGCGGCGTGCGGGCCGGAATCCCGCGGGCGGACGCGCTGCGCCTCGCCGCCCAGACGGTGCTGGGATCCGCGGCGATGGTGCTCGAAACCGGCGAGCATCCCGCCGTGCTCAAGGACATGGTGACCTCGCCCGGAGGCACCACGATCGCCGGTCTGGCGGTGCTCGAAAGACAGGGCGTGCGCTCGGCGCTGATCGAGGCGGTCACCGCCGCCACCGGGCGTGCGGCGGAACTTGGCAAGTGAGCCATTTTGCGCTTTCCCAGCCCCACCGGCCTCCTATGCTGCGCGCCATGACACCCCGGCTCATTGCCTGCGCGCTGCTTTCCGCCTTTCTCCTCTCTTCCTGCGGCTCGGACTCCGACATGCCGATCATGGCCGGAAACACCCAGGCCGCCGCGAGCGAGGGCGAGGCTCTCTATCAAAAAGCGAAGGCGGCCGACGACGCCGGCGACACCGGCAAGGCGATCAAGCTCTACGACCAGACCGCGACGCGTTTTCCGTTCGCGCCCTCCGCCCCGCAGGCCCGTTTCCGTCAGGCCCAGCTGCTGGAGCAACAGGGCGAGGTCGTGAAAGCCTTCAAGGCGTATGACCAGTTTCTCGAGCGCTTCCAAGGCAGCGGCTCCTACGCCACCGCTCTCAGCCGCCAGGCCGCGATGGCCCAGTCCGCCGCGGACGGGGACGTGAAATCCAGCATGATGGGGATTAAAACCAAGCTCTCCCTCGAGGAGACCGTGGAGATGCTGCAGAAGGTCCGCGACAACGCGCCGAAGTCAGCCACCGCCGCCAAGGCCCAGTTCACCATCGGCCAGCTTTACGAGACCAAGAAAAAGTCCAGGGAGGCGATCGCCGCCTACCGCCAGCTCGTCCGCGACCAGCCCGCCAGCTCCCAGGCTCCCGAGGCGCTGTTCCGCGTCGGCGTGATCCTGACCGCCGAGGCGGACCGCGGCAACCAGAACCAGGCGAACCTCGATCTCGCCCGCGAGGCCTTCAACGACTATCTGATTCAATACCCCGGCGACTCCCGCAACGCCGAGGCCCGCAGGCAGATCGACAGCCTCGGCGGCCGGGATCTCCAGCGCTCTTACGACATCGCCGAGTTCTATCAAAAAACCGGCAAGACCGAGTCCGCCAAGGTTTACTACCGCGACATCATGAGCCGCGCGAAGTCCGGCCCCTATTACGACAAGGCCCGCGCCCGGCTCAAGGAGCTCGGTGAATAAGCTCCGCACGACTCCCGGAACCATGAAATTTCCCATCCTGCTTGCCCCCGCGCTGCTGCTGGTTTCCTGCGGCGGCTATCACCTTGGCGAGACCAAGCCGAGATCCATGGCGCGGGTGAAAACCATCGCCGTGCCGATGTTTTCAAACTCCACCTTGTTTCCCCGCGCCGAGGCCGTCGCCACCTCCGCGGTGGCCGGGGCCATCGTCCAGGACGGCACCTATCGGATCGCCAGATCCGACAAGGCCGACGCGATCCTTCAAGGCGATATCAGAAGCATCACCTACAAGAATCTCCGCGGAAACCGGTTCGACGTCTTCCGGCCGGAGGATCTTGGAAACACCGTGTCGATCGACTGGAAGCTCTGCGACGCGAAGGACCCGACCAAGGTTCTCGCCTCGGGAAAGTCGGATGGCACCAGCGAGTTTTTCGCGGCGTCCAATCTTCAGACCGCTCGCAACAACGCGCTGCCCGATGCCTTCGAACGTGCCGGCGCCGCATTGGTCTCGCGCCTGGCCAACGGCTATTGAGGGCCTTCCCGCGAGGTCTGGCAATCTTTGCTTGATTCCATACCGTTTGGTTGGTATGGCTGTTTGATGAAGCAACGCAAGAAGCAGCCCGCGCAAACCCGGCAAGCCATTCTGGACGCGGCGGACGCGGAGTTTTCCCTTCACGGCTATTGCGCCACCGGCATCGGCGGCATCGTCGTCCGGGCGGAGCTGACCAAGGGAGCGCTGTTCCACCATTTCCCGGACAAGCGGGCTCTGGCCGTCGCGTGGGTCGGCGAGCGGCTGGGCGCGGGGATCGAGCAGGATTGGATCGCGCCGTTGGAAGGAGCCGCCACGCTCGACGCGCTGCGGGACGTTTGCCGGCTGCGCTGCAAGGAGCTCCGGGCGGACGACGCGACCTCCGCCCTTGTCGCGGTCGCCGCCGAGACCGCCGCGCGGGACGAGCCGCTGGCCGCCGTGCTGGAAGGGGTTTTCAGCGCGTGGCGCGCCGCCCTCACCGGGGTTTTCGAGCGCGGCAAGGCGGCTGGCTGGATCTATCCGGCGATCAATCCCGAGTCCGAAGCGATGATGTTCGTAGCCGCGTTCGCCGGGTTCACGGTATCCATGAAAACCTCGCGGACTCCGCAGGCGCGTCAGCTTTTCCTCACTGCTTTCGAGGGCTATCTGGAAACGTTGCGCGCCCAGCAAGGCTGAGCGGCCGGTTTTTACGGTCTTCCACTTGAAATATCCGCTGTTTCGCGGCGTAGTCGGGTTCTCAGCCCATCCTGCCATGCCCGCACTTTCCAAAATCTCCCGCCCCCTGGTTCTTCCTCTCGTCTGCATCTTCGGCATCATCGCCGGCATGATGACGCTCACCCGCGGCGAGCCGAAATCCGTTGATTTGCCGAAGAAGAAAATCGTCTTCGTCGCCGGCAAGCCAAGCCACGGACCCGGCCAGCACGAGCACCGCGCCGGTTGCATGCTGCTCGCCGACCAGTTGAACAAAAGCGGTCTGCCCATCGAGGCCGTGGTCACCACCAACGGCTGGCCGCAGGACAAGTCGGTCTTCGACGGTGCTTCAGCCGTAGTCATTTACTCCGACGGCGGTCCCGGGCATCCGGCGATGAACCAGCTCGCGGACATGAAAAAAATGGCGGATTCCGGCATCGGCATCGGCTGCATCCACTACGCCGTGGAAATCCCCAAAGGCGAACCCGGCAATGCGTTTCTCGATCTCATCGGCGGCTATTTCGAAACCGACTGGTCGGTCAACCCGCACTGGGACGCCTCGTTCAAACTGCCCAAGCACGCCATCACCCGCGGCGTCCAGGATTTCCAGATGCGCGACGAGTGGTATTACCACATGCGTTTCCGCGAGAACATGGAAGGCGTGACCCCGATCCTGAGCGACCTTCCGCCTGCGGCAACCCTGTCCCGCAAGGACGGCCCCCACGAAGGCAACCCCGCGGTCCGCGCCGCAGTCTTGGAGCGCAAGGAGCCCCAGCACATGATGTGGGCTTACGAGCGCCCCGCGACTCTCGGCGGCGGGCGCGCCTTCGGATTCACCGGCGGCCATTTCCACAAGAACTGGCAGCAGGACGACCACCGCCGCGTCGTGCTCAACGCCATCGCCTGGATCACCAATTTCAAAATTCCCGAAACCGGCGTGCCCTCCCCGACTCCCACCGACGAGGAAATGGCGGCGAATCTGGACAAAAAACGTTGAAAAGAGGCCCGCGGCGTCATTCTCCGGAGCAGCAGGACCCGCATGCGTGGAAACAATCCACGCACCAGCCTTTGCCGTCGATGACCACCGCGGCCGGCCGGCCGCAGCCCTCGCAATCCGCCGGCGGGGCGGGAGGATCTGTCGGGATTTCGGCCGCGCTCATGCGCGCAGCATGGCCGGTCTTTGCGGATCGTGCAACCGCTTGGCGGCGCGGGATTTCATATCGTCAAACATGCGATAGGGGTGTAGAGCTAGCCGCAACACCATGGAAGCCATCGTATTTCTAATCATTCTGGCGGTTGTCTGGCTGCTGGTCAAGGTGAGCGAAGCCGGCAAGGAAGCCAAACAAGCGCGGGACGAGGTGAAGGGTTTGCTCGGGCGGATCCGCGAGTAGCAGCGGGAGTTGATAGAGATCAGGCAGGCGCTGGTTCCCCCCGCGGCGGAGGCGAAAACGGATGCGGACGGGCTTCGCGCGGAATTTGAAGAACACAGGCAGCAGGTTCTGACAGAGTCGGAGGTGGAACAGGCGGACCGGGCCGCCGGTGTTCACGAGTTTTTGGAAAGTCTGAACGCGCGGAGAAACGAGGCGATCCCTCCGCCGCTGCCGATGGACTCGGTGGAAGCCGCGCTCCCGGAGTGGGAGGCTCCGGAAACGCCCGCGCCGCCGGTGATGGTGGAGCCGAAGGAACCGTTTTCGCTGGAGCGGTTCATGGGGGTGAAGCTGTTCGCCTGGCTGGGCGGGGTGCCGGTTTTGGATCTGACCGCCCGTTCTTCCGCGCCGTTGTTTACCCGCCGGTTTGTGGCGGCCATCGAAGGAAAGGACGATCTCGGAAACGCCTGGCGCGAGGATGTTGGCTCGGCGGATTGGACCAAATCCGGCGGCGGCGATGTTCCGCTGACTTTGGCTCTCAACGGCGAACGCCTGCCCGCGAAGTTCATTCTGGAAACCCACGATGGCGACAACCCGCCGATCACCTTGGACGACGTTGTCCTGCGATTCGCCGCGCCCTCCATCATCGCCAAGCTCTCGGACGCGGCCCCGCTTTTCCTTTGCTACGGAAATCCCAAAGCCGCGCCGCCGCAATACGACCTGCGGGTGGTTCGCAATGAAATGCTCGCCGCCGAGCCGCAGGCGACGACTCTCGGTGACGAGGAAATCCTTCGCCCGGACGCCCGCGATCGCCGCGCACCGGACGCCGGACGCCGGACGCCGGACGCCGGACGCCGGATCGCCGGATCGCCCTGGCTGTGGGTGGCGCTGGCAGGAGTCGTCGCCGTTTTGCTGGTGATCGTGGCGAAATTGCTGCCCTCCCAAGATTCGGACGGGGGGACTTGAGTGCTTCCCGGAAATTTTTAAAAACTTCCCGAACACTCAGCAATTATCTTGCAAATCCGAGCCCCGGACGCTTTCTTCCGCGCTCAACCATCAACCTAGGACGGTCTGGCACCCGCTGGATCCATCCCCTACGACCATGAGCACTAAAGAAATCGACCTCAAAGCATATCAACTCCACGAAGGAGACACCGGCAGCGCCCCTTATCAAGTGGCGCTCCTCACCGCTCGGATTTTCCATCTGACGGACCACCTGAACATCCACAAGAAGGACTTCTCGTCCCGCCGTGGCCTTCTGACCCTCGTTTCCCAGCGCCGCAAATTGCTGGATTACATCAAGAAGGGTTCCGAAGAGAAGTATCAGCAGATCATTGCCAGCCTCGGACTCCGCCGCTAAACCACTCTCCGCAAGACAGCCGCTGGATCAACCCAGTGGCTGTTTCGCGAAACGGCCCGGGCACCAAAATTCCGCCTGGGTCGCCGGACAATCCCCTCCGCCGCCCGCCAATATGCGAGCCGCGGATTTTTGTCCGAAATCGATGAATGCCTGTTCTGCATCCTGCCGGACGGGCCGTACGCACTGAAAAAAGAAAACAAATACTGACTATGAATATCCATACACTCACGGCCGACGTCGGAACCAATCCGATGACGTTCGAAACCGGCAAAATCGCCAAACTCGCCGATGGCGCCGTCACCGTCCGCTGCGGCGACACCATCATCCTCGTCACCGCCGTTTCCTCCACGAAAGTGAAGCCCGGCCAGACCTGGTTCCCACTTTCCGTGGAATATAAGGAAAAAGCCACCGCTGCCGGCGTCTTCCCGGGCGGCTACTTCAAGCGCGAAGGCCGCCCGACCGAAAAGGAAATCCTCACCTGCCGCATGACGGACCGCCCACTGCGTCCGCTGTTCCCGAAAGGTTACCTCTACGAAACCCAGATCGTCGCCATCCTGCTCAGCGCCGATGGCGTGAATGACTCCGACATCCTCGCGATGAACGGTGCCTCCGCCGCCCTCTGCCTTTCCGACATCCCCTTCGCCGGCCCGATCGGTGCGGTGCGCGTCGGTCGCGTGGACGGACAATTCGTCATCAACCCGACCCACGACGAGCGCGCTGAAAGCGATCTCGACCTCATCTACGTCGGCGACAAGACCAACGTCATCATGATCGAAGGCCAGGCCGACGAGCTCCCGGAAGACGAGTTCATCAAGGCGCTTCACTTCGCCCAAGCCGCCGTTGTCAAACTCGTCGCCGCTCAGGAAGAACTCGCGAAACTCGCCGGCAAGGAAAAGCGTTCCTACGAACTCACCGTCGCCAAGGAAAACCTGCTCGAAATCGCTTACGAAATCGCCGGTGACCGCATCGAAGCCGCCATCTACGCGCCATCAAAAACCGAGCGTGCCAAGAAAGTCGGCGCCCTCCGCGACGAAGTGGAAGCCGCCATCAAGGAGCGGGCTCCTGAAGCGACCGACTTCGACGTCGAGCAAGCTTTCGAATACCTCCAAAAGAAGGCGTTCCGCATTTCCATCATGGAAAAAGGCGTCCGCGCCGACGGCCGCAGCATCGGTGACCTTCGCACTCTCTACGGAGAAGTCGGCACCTTGCCACGCGTTCACGGTTCCGCCATTTTCTCCCGTGGAGAAACCCAGGCGCTCGCCATCACCACGTTGGCACCTGCCGACGAGAAGCAACACTTCGACAACTACGCCGGTGGCGAAGACGAAAAGCGCTTCATCCTCCACTACAACTTCCCTCCATTCTCCGTCGGCGAATGCGGTCGTATGGGTGGCATCAACCGCCGCGAAATCGGCCACGGTTCGCTCGCCGAGCGCTCCATCGAGCCTGTGATCCCTGACGAAACCGTCTTCCCCTACGCCATCCGCGTTTCCTCGGAAGTCATGGAATCCAACGGTTCCACCTCGATGGCCTCCGTTTGCGCAGGCGTCATGGCCCTGCTCGACGCCGGTGTCCCGCTCATCCGCCCGGTCGGCGGCATCTCCGTCGGACTCGTCACCGAGAACAACGAAGACGGCTCCATGAAGTCCCACAAGATGCTGCTCGACATCATCGGTTCGGAAGACTTCTACGGCGACATGGACTTCAAGCTCTGCGGCACCAGCGAAGGTGTCACCGGCTATCAGCTCGACCTCAAGCTCGCCGGCCTCCCGCTCGCGATGCTTGAGGAAGCCATCCACATCGCCAAGGCCGGCCGCACCGCCATCCTTGCGAAAATGGCCGAGTCGATCGTCGAGCCCAAGCCGCTCAGCCCTCACGCCCCGCGCATCGTTTCCGTCAAGATCCCAGCCGACCGCATTGGCGAGCTCATTGGACCAGGCGGCAAGAACATCAAGGGCATCCAGGCCGAGTCCGGCGCCGAGATCAACATCGAGGACGACGGCACCGTGCACATCTACGCTTCCAAACAAGAGGGTCTCGACCGCGCCAAGGCGATGATCGACCGCATGTTCCAGGAAATCGAAGTGGGCAAGGTTTACACCGGCAAGGTTGTTTCCATCACCCAGTTCGGCGCCTTCATGGAAGTGCTCCCCGGCAAGGACGGACTCGTCCACGTCTCCGAGCTGGCCGAAGGCCGCACCGAAAACGTTGAGGACATCGTCAAAAAAGGCGACGTCATCACCGCCAAGTGCCTCGGAGTCGACGAAAAAGGCCGCGTGAAAATGTCCCGCCGCGCCTGGCTCCGCGACCAAAAGGCCGCTGAGCACGACGCCCAGCAACCCGTCGCCGCCGAGTAATCCTCAGCCGCGATTCTAGCGAATCCATCATCAAACCGGCGTCCTCACAAGGGATGCCGGTTTTTTGCATGGCAAACCCACCGTTCCCGGTATAGACAAAACTCATGCCAGATACTTACAACATCAAAGAGGCACAGGCAGGGCTTACGAAACTCTGCCGATCGGGAAAGCGCTTTGTCATCGCCAATCGGAACCGCCCGGTGGTGGTGGCCATGCCGGTCGAGGACTTCGAGGCGCTGATGGAAACACTCGACGTGCTGGCGGATCCAGCGGCGATGAAAGCCATCCAATCCGCCCGAAACGGCGAGTCCACCTACCGCCAGCTCGATCTCGAGGATGAAAATTTCGGCCTCTGATCAAGTCGCCGCATGGCTTTGCGGTCTCCCTCCTCAGACCAAGCACCGGGTCAGACTGGCGCTCCGTGGATTGGCCGAGGGAAAGGGTGACATCAAAGGGTTACAAGGCCCCCTCGAAGGATTCAATCGGCTTCGAATCGGAGGATTACGGATCATTCACCGCCAGATTTCCGGAAATGAAATCCGGCTCGAATACGCCAACACCCGGGATGCCGTCTATGAACTCTACGAGCAGATTCTTGAGAATCGCGGCAAGTAGCAGTGAGCGCCCGCGTCCCGGCGCTGTTCATGCCAGATACTTATAACGTCAAGGACCCTGCAGGCGTGAGCCTCTTCCGAAACCTGAGCGCATGTCTGCTGTCGCGACGTGGGTTCTTGGCGGTGATTTTACCGCTCGCGATTTTAACGGCAGTTGGCTGGTGGTGGCGGGGATATCCGGCGCGACTGCTTTGGTCGGACATCCGCGAGGGGGACGGCGCGGTGCTGTCACTGGCTGCGGGCAAGGATGCTGCAGGAAACGAAATCGTGGTGGCGGGCGGCTACTTCCGGACCGACGCCTCGGGCCGCGATCTGCGGGTGCTGTGCTATGACGCCGCCGACGGCCGGGTCCGCTGGGAAGCGCGTGAGGACAAGGCCCTGCCTAACATGATGGCGGATCCGATCATCGCCATGGATCCCGCAGGCGACGTGCTGGTGGGCTGGGAAACCGCGGCGGCCCGGCTTGGGGCCAACAAGGCGGTTTCGAAATACGCGGGAGCCGATGGGCACCTGCTGTGGGACTGGAATTTGCAAAACGCCGATAGCGGAACATCCATGACGGCCATTCCGGTCCCGAACCAGTCGGGCGTGCTCTGGGTTTCCGGCATTCGGAAAATCTCGGGAGAGCACCGGCGGTTCGTCGCCGCGTTGAATTCGCAGACCGGCGCTCCGCTTTGGGAGGATGACTTGAATACCGCTCGCGATGGCGTGGACCGTCCGGCGCAAATCCATCACCTCAAGCAAGGTGGGGCGATGGTGGTGATTCCCCCGCGGGGCGGTGAGGGCAAATTCCCTTGGATCGTTCAACATCGCTCAGCCGCGGATGGCGGCGTTCGCTGGCGGCACGAAATCCTGCGGGACAACGACCGCTCGTTGCAAAGCTTGGAATGGCTCGTCGATGAAGCGATCGGGCAGATCGTGATTTCATGGAACTCGGTGACCGCGGGGCGGATGCACTTCGATTTCGCGGCGCTCGATCTAACGACAGGTGCCGCGCGCTGGCATGTCCGGGACATCGTCCCTGCCGATGATTTCAGAAGTGGAGTCGAGGCCGTGACGTCGGGCCAGAATGGCGGCATCGAGCTTTGGGGAAGGCGCGTGAAGACGATCATCCACACCAAGTGGTGGAGTTGGCGGATGGAGCATGGACGCCGATGCGGAGCTTCGCTCCCGGCTTGAGCAATTCCGGCGGGAAGACCCGGGTGTTTTGACGTTGGAAATGAAACCTACCGGGGTTGCTTCCCCAGCCGCCATTTTGACCGGCAAATGAAAGCCCGCCCGACTCGTTGTCCTCTCCTGCGAAAACCGGCGTTTGCCAATTTCCAAGCTGCCGTCCTTCGGGTTGAATAACCCGGTGGCAGCGCTCGGGTTGCCGATCCGGCGGTCTTGGGAAACCAACTCTTGTTGCGAAAGATAAGCTGGCAGCGTCATGGCCATTCCGTTGCATTCCTTCAGGCGGAATTCCATCAACATCGCCCTCCGCGAGTTGGACCGCAGGCGGCAGCGGATCACTTTCCCGTCCTCGTTTTAGGTATCCACGTTCAGCCCTCCGTAGGTTCCGCCACTGGATCCCTTGGAGTGGAGAAACGGCAGCGAGAACTTCTTCGCCGGCGAGACTTCCACCACCCGCTCGCCTACCGACACACCGAGGATTTCCAGCTCCCCGCCATCCTGGAAAGCCACGATTTTCAGCGGTCCGGTCGCCGCCGCTGGAGGAGGAGTCGTGATGAGGTCCGCCCTCAAAGCCAGGGCGACCAGTAATACAACCAAAACCAAACCACCCGCGGCCGCCGCGATTTTCCATTTCATCGGCTTTGCCTCATCCATCCCGCAGGCTTCCATGATCTATCAAATGAGCAAGCTCCATCTGTTGAGGGGCGGCTTTGGAGAATTCCACCTTTCACGCAATTTCACGATTTCCACGGTCTGGTGCTGGCCAAATGGAAATGAGCCTGCCACGCTGTTTGCATGTTCCGAAAAACTTTCCTGCTATTGCTCGCCGGACTCGTCGCTGGGTCGGTGCAACTGAGAGCCCAAGAAGATCCTGCCGCCCCGGACAAGCCGGGGGATTCGCCCGGGCCGAACCGTTTCTGGCAGGCGTCGCTCAGCGGCGGTCACTACATGGTGGCGCTCGACCGGATTTCCGCGGTCAGCCGGCACAAATACCTGCTCGACGGGGCTGTGATCGTGGATGAAGTCACGGTGGACGCGCTGGGCCAGGCGCTCGCCCGGTTCTATTTTATCAGTCCGGTGACGGACGCCGCACCGGGCAACGCGGTGGGCGAAATCGCGAAACGCGGACGCGAACTGGTCGAAAAAGCCGCCGATCGCATCGGCACCGACGCCCAGAACATGGTCATCAAGAAATACCCGGAAACCAGCCATGCCCGGACGATCGAATTCCGCATTCTCTCGGAAAAGGAGCTCGCCGCACTTTATTCAAGCGTCCGCAGTGCTTGGGAAACCGGCCGCGGCCGGCAGTTCAGTGCGAAGTGAGGATTTCCACGATTGCGGAAACCTGATCCGCTCGGGGGATCGTCAGGACCACGGCGCGGAATTTGAGATTTTGGTTTTCCTCCGGTGTCGGAGGTTTTGCATCGGTGATGCTCCAAGTGCCGGTGGCGCACGCCCGGCGGAGGATGATCTGATGACCGTCTTTTCTCAAAACGACTTGGTCGCCTTGAATCTCGGCCGCAGCGTCGGTGAAGGCCCGCCAGACGATCTCGCCGGAGGGTTTCGTGATTTGATCCTCGATCCGCACGGCTCCGGTAAGGGCGTTGAACCGCGCACCGCGCACGACTTTTTCCGCGGCTCCGGCGTAGGCGTCGGAGAGGTCGAATGTCGCCTCAAGCGGGCTGGAGCTGGCCAGCGGGCAGGGTTGCGAGTCGGCGTTTTGGAGTTTTCCGTTGATTTCAAGAGTGTTGTGCGAACGGTTCTGGAGCCGGAAATAGGACCATCGCTTGCCGCCGAAGTAGCCCGGCAGGTTGTAGTTTTCACTCCCGAGATCGTGAATCCAGCGGACGCCGTGGGCATCATAGACGAATGAGCCCACGTCCATGTGGCCGTGGCTGGCGGCAGGCGTGCCGCCCTTGATGGCGAAAAACGCGGCGTTGGCATCCCAGCCGGTGCGGAAAATCGCGATGGCCTGCTCGCCGCCGAACACCGCGGCGGTAGGCAGGGTTTTTTTCACCGCGGGCGGTTCCGGCAGCCAGAGCACGGCCAGCGGGAAATAGCGGTCGCCGGTGATTTCCCCGTCGTCGGCCAGCGCGCGGGAGAAGAGCCCACGGACATAGCGGGCTTGGTCGGCGGCCTTGAAATGGCTCGCCAGCCAGCATTGGGCGGGTGAGGGAGTTTCAAGGCGGGAACCTCCATCGGCGAAATTGAACGCGATGCGCGTGGGGCCGGTAAGCTGCATCACGGCGTCTCCGGATTTTTTCAAAATGGCGTTGTCGGTGATCGGCTTTTCCAAGGTTTGACAGGCGGCCAGCAGCATGACGTGGAAATTGGTGCCGTAGTGCCAGTAGCCCGGCCCCTCGGGATACATGCCGTCGGGTTCGTAAAATTTCCCGCAGCTTTCGACGAGCTTCAGCCCGCGGGCGAACAGGTCTTCCGCCAGCCCGTCGTCCTTTCCGGCCACTGCGGCGGCGGCCAAGGCGATGCCCGAGCCGCAGACTTGCGACCAGTTGTTGCGGGGATTCGACCACCAGCCGCCCTTGTCATAGACGGCTTTGGCGGGTTTGAGGGCTTTCTCGATGATGGCGCGCTCGCACATCGCGCGTTGCTCCGGCGTGAGAGTGTCGTAGAGCCAGTCGTAGCCGGTCGCCACGGCGCTGGCCATTTCCGCGGTGTCGAGGAAATGAGGGGGATTCCAGTCCTTCAGCGCGCAGGCGGCCTCCAGTTCGGCGATCGCGCGCAACCGAAATTTTTCCCCGCCGCCCATGCGCCATGCCCAGCCGCAGTGCATGATGTTGTGAAGGGCGATGCGGGATTCGAACAGCAGGCGTTTGCCGTCCGGGATTTCATAGCGACAGGTCCGCTTTTTCAGGACTCGCTCGGCTTCGTCCATTGTCACGGCTTGCAGCTTCGCGGCCAAGGGATCTCTCGCGAGTTTTTCACGCAGCGCGGCTTCCGAGGATTTCGGCAGCCACAACCGGGGATGAGGTTTCTCCGCCAAACCGCCAGCCGCCAGTGCGAGCGTCGCCAGCCAGATTCCACCGAATTTCCACATGTCCCGCATACGCCGCTGAGCGCGCGGTCTTACACCCCGGCGAGACCCGCGCTTGAATTGCCCGTGATCCCGACCTAGCGTCCGCGCCTCCATGAGTTCATTCGAAAGCAAAGTCCGCGAAGCCCTCGCCAATCCCCAAAACCAAGGCGAAATCCCCGACGCCGACGCCATGGGAACCGTCGGCTCGCCCGAGTGCGGCGACATGCTGCGGATGTGGCTCAAATTCACCGAAAAGGACGGCAAGCGCATCATCGACCGCGCTTCGTTTCAAGCCTTCGGCTGCCAAACGGCGATCGCCGTGGCGTCGATGGCCACCGAGCTGCTGCGCGGGAAAACGGCGGAGGAGGCCAAGCACCTCACCGCCAGCGAACTCACCGGCGACCTCGGCCCTTTGCCGCCGATGAAGATCCATTGCGGCCAGTTGGTGGAAGGTGCGCTGCGAAACGCCTTGGACAACGACTCGCCCGCCGCCGCCGTCGAAACGGGAAACATGGCGCCGACGCTCGCGTCGTCGCTCCACCGAAAAGCGGGCGGCACCCTCCGCATCGTGCCGCTCGATTGAGTGGTTTGGTTTTTATTTTCGCCAACGACGATAAAGATGCCGAATCCGCGGCGTTTGCTACTTTTCCAGAACCCTTTATTCCGTGCTCGAGCTCCGAGAAGTCAGTTTCATCATCCGCAAAGACGGCGAGGAAGTCCCGCTGGTGGACCGCGTCTCGATCCGCGTGCCGAAAGGCCACTTCATGGCCATCGTCGGCCCGTCCGGATGCGGCAAAACGACCCTCCTCAAAACCATCGCCGGACTCAATCCCGAGTCGGCCGGCGCGTTGTTCTGGGACTCGCGGAATCTCTCGGAAGATGGCGATTTCTCGCCTTCGGAAATCGGCTACGTGCCGCAGTTCTCCATCGCCTACGACCCGCTCACCGTTGACGAATCAGTCGAAGCCGCGACCCGCCTTCGCGTCCGCTGCCGCGACACCGCGGAGCTCGACCAGCGGATCGACCAGGTGCTCGAGGAAACCGGGCTCGGCCCGATCAGCGACCGCCAGGTGAAGGTGCTTTCCGGCGGCCAGAAGCGTCGGCTCGGGCTGGCGATGGAGCTCGTTTCCGACCCGAAACTGCTGCTCTGCGACGAGGTCACCTCCGGCCTCGACCCGCGCTCGGAGCGGGAAATCGTCCGCCTGCTCCACGATCTCTCGCGCAAGGACGGCCGGATCGTGCTCTCGGTGACCCACTCGCTGGCGCACCTCGAGCTGTATGATTCCATCCTCGTCCTCCACGAAGGCCGGGTCGCGTTCCACGGTCCGCCGGAGCAGCTGACCCACTATTTCTCCGTCAGCGACACCGAGGAAGTCTATCCGCGGCTGGCGACGCAGCCGTCCGAGCGCTGGCACGACTCGTGGCAAAAGCATCGCGATTCCTATCAGAATATGATGGAGAAAAACCGCGCGCTGCTCGTCACCAGCGGCGATCTCCAGGCCCCGGCGCCCGCGGCGGCGGAAGAACCCGAAGCCCCGCGGCTGCCGGGATTTTTCAGCCAGTTCGCCACCCTGCTGTCGCGCCGCTGGCGGATCTTTTTCCGCGACCGCGGTCAGGTGTTTCTCCAACTCGCCATCATCGTTTGCTTCCCGATCCTGGTGACGCTTTTCAGCGACAAAGCCTCCGGCAACATCCGCCGCTTTTCCGACACCCGGCAAAGCGAGAGAGCGGAAATCGAGGAGAAAATCCTGGTGTCCTCGGATCAGGCGAAGGTCGGATCGGCCATCTCCGGCATCATCATGTTCCAGGTGGTGCTGCTGTCGCTGATGGGCTCTAACAATTCCGCGCGCGAGATCGCCGGCGAGCGGCCGATTTACGAGAAGGAGAAATTCGGCGGGCTGCGGCCCACGGCCTACCTCGCGTCGAAGGTGGCGTTTCTCGCCTGCCTGGTGATCGGGCAGTCCTTGTGGATGGCGTTTTTCGTGAACTTCTTCGGCGCCTTCCGCGGCGATTTCATCCAGCACGCGGGCTTCCTGCTGCTGGTCAACGCGGCGATGACCGCCGTCTGCCTGGCCATTTCCTCGCTGATGCGGACGGCCGAGCAGGCGTCGCTGCTTTCGATCTATCTGGTGGGGTTCCAGCTGCCGTTGTCCGGCGCGGTGCTCGCGCTGCCGGAAAAAATCGAGGCCTTCACCCGCCCGTTCATCTCGGCTTACTGGGCGTGGTCCGGCTCGGTGGATGCCCTCCAACCGCAGGTTTACAACGCCGTCAAATCGGTCATCGATACCAGCCTGTCCGCCCAGGAAATCTGCTTTTACGCCCTCGGCGCGCACATCGCCGTGGCGCTCATCGCCACCTGGGCCGGCGCCCGCAGGCCGCAATGGGACTGAGCGGATTTTATCCCTCGATTTCAAGGATTTCCCAACTAGCTTCACTCCTGAAACCACCTTGAACCATGGCACGTCGCGCTAGCTCCCATCTCCACCCCGGAATCATCATCGGCGCCATCGCCGCGATCGTCGTCGCGGTGGTCGCCGGCAAATCCCTCATCGGCAAAAAAACCGCGACCTTTGGCGACGTCGCCAAGCTGAGCGTGGACGAGCTGCTCGAAAACGGCAACAGCCTGCGCGGCAACGAATACGTCATCGAGGGCCAGATCGACGAGAAACTCCAGTGGACGACCAGCCGCGGGCAGTTCGTCAGCGTGAAGATCGAGGTGCCCGGCGGCGACGAGTTCGTCGGCATCGAGATTCCCCAGGGGTTCAACAAGCTCAACATCGACACCAAGCAGAAATACGCGTTCCGGGTGAAGTTTCGGCAAGGCGGCATCCCCGTGGCCACCGGCGTGAACCGCCTCTAACTTGAAATTCCCCGTCTCATGAAATCCCGCCTTTTGCTTCCGCTCTGCCTCGCCGGTCTGGCCCACGCCCAGGTTTACACGCCGCCGCCCGCCGCGAAACCCGCGGCGACGCCGACCGACACCGCGCCCGCCGCCGAGAAAAAGCAACCCGCCGCCGGCCCGCTCGGTCAGGAAATCCCGATGCTCGACCCGGCCGCCGAGACCATCACCGTCGGCGGCGTGGCGATTCCGCTCGGCGACAACCGCCTGCTCAAGGCGCGCTTCGAGAAATACCTCAGCCAGCCGCCCGAGAGCGATGAAGCCGCCGAGAAATACCGCGAAACGATCGCCAACATCCTCGCGACCATTTCGCCTTTCCGCAGCGGCGGGCCCGATCTCTACGCCGCGTTCACCCAGCTTCCCGGCGCGTCCGCCTATCCGGGAGACGCCAACCTCTGCGGCTCGCTGGCCGAGTCCATTTACATGGCCATGCTCGCCAAGCAGGACGTGAACGGCCTCAAGAAACTCAATCTATCCATCGAGGAGGAGAAGAAGGCGATCATTCTGGAAGGCGATTGGAAAGCCCGCCACGAACGTGACAAGGAGCTGGGGAATTCCAGTGACATCAAGAACAAGAAGGGCGGCTCCCAGCCCGCCACGAATCCCGGCGCCGGCGTGAACTCGCTCAAATACGCCGACACCCTCCGCCGCATCGCGGAAATCGAAGCGCTCAAGAAAGCCAACATCGTCCGCACCGAGGCGGGCACCATCCGGACCAAGGCGCAATACCAGGTCAGCATGGTCCAGTGGTTCGTGCAGCGCCGCTACGAGCACGTGCTGATGGCCGCCCGCTTCTACAACCAGATCTGGAAGGACGGCGACGCCACCCTCCGCGTGGACAAGGACTCGGACGTCTCCAAGTTGTTTTCCGAATCCGTCGGAGTCAGCCCGACCGTGGCTTCGCTCGACTCGCTATCTAACGAAGCGATCCGCGAGGCCGGCAAATACATCGAGGCCTTCGACCTGATGCTCTCGCGCAACGAGCTGCACAACGCCTCCCAGCGGCTGATGGAAGCCTACGCGCTCGGCGAGTATCTCGCGCCGGTGGCGACCCTTTCCCTGGAGAAAAAACGCCGCATCGCCGAATACGTCCGCGATTTGCACGAGCTCTACGGCACCCTCCAGGCGCACGACTACACCAAGACCATGGAGCTGGCAGAGCGCCTGAAATCCGCCGCCAAGGATTTCCCGTCGTCCAAGGTGGACAGCGCCATCGCCGCCTACACCCTCGCCTCGGACCTCGCGATCGAGGAGGCCAAGGGCCATCTGCTAGCCAAGGAAAGCGACAAGGCCGCTGAGAAGATCAAGGCGGCCGCCGAGATCTGGCCGACCAATCCGAAGCTCAAGGAATTCCGGAATCTCGTGAGCAACTCCGGCGGACTCATCATGATCCGCAACGATTTCGACCGCCTGCTCAGCGAGGGGAACTTCCGTGAAGTCGCCCGCCGCCAGTATGAAATTGCCCCGGCGATCCAAGGCGACCCGACGCGCGAGGACGCCTTCAAGCAGATCATGACCAACTTGACGAAGATCGAAACCGCGCTCGGCAAGGCCTCGGAATTCAGCAAGATGGGCCAGGACTACGCGGCATGGGAACAGCTCGCCAAGCTGCGCGAGGACTTTCCGGATGATCCGAAGCTCGGCCGCGAGCTGGAGCTGCTCGCTCCGAAGGTGGCCGACTTCACCCGCGCGCTCGACAAGGCCCGGCAGTTTGAAAGCCGCACGCCCAAACAGATCGGCTCCGCGCTTTCATGGTATCTGAAGGCCCGCAGCATCTATCCGCAAAGCAACCTCGCGGACGCGGGCACCAAGCGCCTCACCGACGAGATCCTGCCGCCGGACGACGGCGGCACGGCAGGCAAGGAGTGAAACCGCCTCAGCTCTCCAAGGAGGCGTGGCCGGATGAGAATGGCTTTCCCTGGCCGGGATCACGGCACATGATCCGGCCATGCGCCTCGCCGTCATCAATCTCGTCGGACTTTCCCGATCGCTGTTAGGCCCGGACATGCCGGGCTTGACGCGGTTCGCGGAGAAGCACGGGCTGCAAAGCTACGCGCCCGCGTTTCCGGCGGTGACTTGCACGGCGCAGTCGTCGATCGCCACCGGGACCTCGCCGGCCGGGCACGGGATCGTGGCGAACGGCTGGTATGACCGGGAAAGCGCGGAGGTGCGGTTCTGGAAACAGAGCAACCACCTCGTCCGCGGCGAGAAGCTGTGGGACAAGCTGCGGCGCGAGGTTCCCGGCTTCACCTGCGCGAAGTTGTTCTGGTGGTATAACATGTATTCCACGGCGGACTTCTCCATCACGCCGCGGCCGCTCTATCCGGCGGACGGGCGCAAAGTGTTCGACGTCCACACCCAGCCGATGGAGATGCGCGACGATTTGAAGAACGACCTCGGGCCGTTTCCCTTCCCCGCGTTCTGGGGGCCGGCGGCGGGGATCGCCTCGTCGGAGTGGATCGCCGCTTCCGCGAAATGGGTGGAGGAAAAGCACTCCCCGACGCTGAGCCTGGTCTATCTGCCGCATCTCGACTATCCGCTGCAGAAGGACGGACCGGCGGCGGCTAACATCCCGGAGGAGCTGCGGAAGATCGACGCGCTGGCGACGGATCTCATCGGCTATTACGAGTCGCGCGGCGTGCGCGTGCTGGTGCTGTCGGAATACGGGATTTCCCCGGTCAGCCGGGCGGTCCATCTCAACCGCCTGTTCCGGCAAAAAGGCTGGATTCAAATCAAGGACGAGCTCGGCCTGGAAACGCTCGACTGCGGGGCGTCGCGCGCGTTCGCCGTGGCGGACCACCAGGTGGCGCATGTCTATGTCAACGACGCAACGATTCGCGATGAAGTGCGGAATTTGCTAGAAAACACTCCGGGCATCGACGAGGTCCGCGTGTCCGCGGAAATCTGGGGCGAGGGCGTGGCGACCGGGCGCGGCGGGGATTTCATCGCCATCGCGGCGGCGGACGCGTGGTTCACTTATTATTTCTGGGAGGACGACGCGGTCGCGCCGGACTACGCGCGGACCATCGATATCCACCGCAAGCCGGGCTATGACCCGTGCGAGTTGTTCATCGACCCGGCGCTCAAGTTTCCCAAGCTGCGGATCGCGAAATTCCTGTTCAAGAAAAAGCTCGGGCTGCGTGGCTTGCTCGATGTCATCCCGCTGGACGCCTCGCTGGTGAAGGGCTCGCACGGCCGGGACCGCGTGGCGGACGACGAGCGTCCGGTCTTGTTAGGCTCGGCGCGCCCGGTGAGCGCGGCGGAGGATGTCCACCGGGCGATTCTGGCGGAATTCAGCGCGGGCTGATCACCACGGCGTGCTCGTCGAAGCGGACCTTGGCGCCTGTTTGGTCGGTGAGGTATTTCAGCACCGCCTTGGCGGGCATGTTCTTCAAATTCAGGGGAATTTTCTGCCCGGCGAGGAGAGCCTTCGGATCTTCGATGACGAAATTCGGCGTCACTTCGCCCTTGGATTCCTTTTCGATGATCAGGCCCAAGCCGGTGAGCGCTTCCTGGAGGGTGTCTTGATCGAGTCGGAAAACCGGGATCACCACCGCGCCGGATTTCGCCTCGCGGCCCTTGCTGGCGATGGCCGGAGCGTTGAGTTTCAGCTGGCCGAGGCTGTAAATGATGTTGGGATTCCTGGGGTCGCGCTTGAGTCCCTCGGTGTAAAAATTCCGCTGCGGAAGAGGTCGATCTCCATGTCCCACTGGAGTTTCGGCTGGGTCCCGGCGAGGAATTTCTCGTAGGCTCTGGCAAAAACGGACGAGGTCACCGCCTGGTTGAGGACGGCTTCCTGGTTTTTGAGTTTCGCGGGGTCGCGGGAAATGGAATCGACGATTTCCTGAGCCTCCACGGCCAGCTTGGCACGATCGGCTTTTTCGGAGGCGGCCTGGAGCGTGAGGACGAGCCAGCGGAGTTGTTGGCGAAGGGCGAGGCGGAGGCCGGGATCGGCGAGCTTGTCGGCTTCGTTGCGTTTCCATTCGCGGAAATCGGCGGACTTCTTTTGCTGGTCCTCGAAGTTCACTTTTTCCATGCAGTTGAGGTAGAGCGAGATGGCGGCGTCGTCGCTGGCGATGGCCTCGCGGAAGGCGGCCAAGGCGACGCGGAATTTCGCGTCGACTTTGGAATTCGCGGATTCCCGGAGCTTCTCGAGATTTTCCAGCAGCGTCTCGCGGTCCGCATCGGTGAGGATTTCCGCCCGCGCGCTGTTGAGGCTGAGAGCGGCGCAAAGCAGGAGAACGTGAACTCGCATGGGCGGGGTCATCACAAAATTCGAGGGCGGGGCCAAGGGGGAAGAATAAATATCTTCCGGCCGCCGCTTGCGTGTCGGCGCGGTTTCCGCGCTTGGATTTTCGCGATTCACGCGCATGGTTGGCTTCGTCACCCACCCATCCATGAATCCCGCATTCCGTCGTTTGTTGGCGCTTGCCGCCGTTTTCGTCACCGCTTTCATCGCCGTCTCCGCGCTGCGGACGTGGCGGTCCGGCGGCGATTTGCGCAGCTTGATTCCCGGCTTCTCCAAGAAAGCCGGTCAGTTCCAGCCGGAAGCCTTCACGCTGCCGGACAAGGCTCCGCTGGATCTGGGCGATGTCGAGCTGCTGTCCCGCCTCAACAACGAATACGCGCGGCTAACCGAAGCTGTGGTGCCGTCGGTCGTAAGCATCGACACGGCGGGCATCCGCAGCGAGCAGCTGCTCGACATCTGGGGCCAGACGCGGGTCCGCAACTATCCGACCCAAGGCCAGGGCTCGGGCGTGATCGTCACCAAGGAGGGGCACCTGGTGACGAACCATCACGTGATCGCCGGCCAACAGAAAATCCAGGTGACGCTCCACGGCGGCAAGGCTTACACGGCCCGCCTCATCGGCGAGGACACGCTGTTGGACATCGCGGTGTTGAAAATCGATTCCAACGAGGTTTTTACACCGCTGAAAATGGGCGACTCGTCGCAGGCCCAGGTCGGGCAGATCGTGCTGGCGCTGGGCAATCCGTTCGGGCTGGGCGAGACGGTGACCCAGGGGATCATCTCCGCCAAGGAGCGCTCGCTCTCGGACAACCAGCGGGACCTCTTCCAAACCGACGCCGCGATTAATCCGGGAAATTCCGGCGGGCCGCTGGTGAATTTGCGCGGCGAAATCATCGGCATCAACGTCGCGATTTTCTCCCAGGACAAGCAGAACCCCGGCTTCCAGGGCGTGGGCTTCTCGATCCCGTCTAACGACGTGAAGGAGGCGCTGTTCCAAATCCTCGAACGCGGCCGGCCGGTCCGCGGCTTCCTCGGCGTGCAGATGCGCGATCTCGACCCGACGGTCCGCGCCGCGCTCGGCTACGAGGACGAGGATGGCGCGGCGATTCTCGGAGTTTCCCCCGGCTCGCCCGCGGAGGCGGCCGGGCTGCAGGGGTGGGATGTCGTCCGCTCGCTGAACGACGAGAAAATCCACTCCGCCACCCAGCTTTTCACGCTGGTCCAGCGGGCGCGGGTCGGTGACGCGATCACCCTCGACGTCTGGCGCAAGGGCAAGTCGATGAAGGTCAAAGCGACCATCGCCGAAAGTGGCGCGGCGGCCTCGGGGCAGCCACCGTCCGTCGCTACCAACCAAGGTCGCACCCGCGATCCGGAGGAGGTTTTGAAAGCGCTCGGGATCCAAGTCCGGGACTTGTCGGTGCCCGAACGGCTGCGCGGGTATCGCGGCGTGGTGGTGACCTCCGTCGCGGAAAACGGGCTGGCTGCGGCGCAAGTGAGGGTCGGCGACCTCGTCATCGGGGTGAACAATTTGCGGGTCGGCAGCGCCAGCGAGTTTTTCCTGCACCTCGCCGCCTCCGCCGCGGTGCAGGACACCAGTCTCCAGGTCTTCCGCGAAGGGCAGGTGCTCCGCTTGAACTTGCCGGCTCTGCCGCGGCAGGAATGATCCGGATTGGTTGAAATTTTTCCCAATCTTCCTGTGTTTTAACTGAGTCCTTCATGCAACGTTCCAAGCTTCCCTATTTTTTCCTCGGCCTCGCCGCGGTCATCACCGTCGCCGCGGTCGCAATTTTGATCATCCGGCCGGGTGTGCCTTCAAAAGCTCCCGCCGCGGTTTCGGCGCTGCCGGAAAATCCGCTGACGCCGCCTGAAATTGAAAAGCCCGCCGATCCCGTCATCCCGCAAAATCCGGACACGCCACCCGCGTCACCCGCAACCGTCGGCAGCGCGGCGGATCCCGCCCTGCTCGTCGCGCAAATCGCCAAAGCCTTGGAAACCGGTGACCTCACGAAGCTCAGCCGACTGATCGGCAAGGACGCGCTCGATTCCGAAACCAGCGCCCGGCTCCAAGCGCTCGCCGCCACCCCGTTGCGGCTGCGCCAGCCCGACGGCATCCGCGAAGTGGGTGAACTGGAACTCAACGCGCGCTCCCGCTGGGTCCTCGAACTGGATGGCCCTCCACCCGGCCGCGACCGCATTTTCCTCGATCTCCGCCGCCAAAACGGCAAGTGGACGGTAGGAAAAATCACACTCCCGCCGGGGCCGGACGAGCCGCTCCCGAAAGTTATTCCCGCAGACTCGCTGGACGTGGCCGACGCCTTCCTGCAAGCGGTCTTGAAGCAGGATTTCGAGCGCGCGCGGGCTTTCGTGGACCCGGCGACCGTCTCGGACGCCAAAATCGCCGGACTTTGCATCCTGTTTGAAGAAGGCGAATACCGGCTCCGCAAGACCAAGCCGCTGCGCGCCATGTTCCAGCGCGACGACACCGCCGGCTATCTCGCGAACGTGGAAACCCGCGATGGCAAACAAACCGCGCAGTTCGCCATCACCCTGAAACAAGCACCCGCCAGCTGGATTGTTTCCGAAATCAACCTCAACCAACTGCTCGCCGACTACGCCCGCCGCGTCGCCGGAGGGGATCTCTACTACACGCCTCTCGTCAAAAACCCCGGCGGCGGTGACACGCTCGCGCTCTATTTCGAGTTCGACGAAGACGAAATGAATCCGCGCACCAGCCGCCAGCTGGAAATCGTCTCACTCATCCTGCGCTCCGACCCCGGCAAGAAAATCACTCTCAGCGGCCACACCGACGTCCTCGGCACCGCCGTTTATAACAACAGCCTCTCGTCGCGCCGGGCCGGCGTCGTCCGCGATTTTTTGATCAAAGCCGGGGTCGATGCGCGCCAGATCGTGACCGTCGCCAAAGGAGCCAGCCAGCCCCGGCGGCCGAATGTCACCGAAACCGGCGTCGATGATCCGGAAGGCCGCCGGGCTAACCGCCGGACGGAAATCTACCTGGATTTCTGACGGGAGTAAGTTCGGGCCGCTCCCGCCCGTAGAAGAATCCACTCTTTTGTCTTTGCCGAAGCTTCCAGCTCGTGGAGCGTGACCAAGCCACACATGAATTCTCCCCGTCTTTTTCTGCTTTCGAGTTTCGTCTTCATCGGATTGAGCGGTTGCGGCGTGCGTTCCGTCTCGATGCGCGGGGAGGTTTCCGTGCCGGCGGACTGGAAAAACGCCGCGGGATTTCCCGTCGCCTCGCCTTCCCGCGACCTCTCGCGCTGGTGGAAGCGCTTCGACGATCCCGGCCTCAGCCGCATCATTTCCGACGCCCTCGGAAACAGCCCGGACATGGCGGCGGCGGCGGCCCGGATTCGCGAAGCCCGGTCGCGACGGGATGCGGAGGTCGCCCTGCTTTTCCCCACCCTGCGCGGCGCGGCGTCCGCCAGCGGCAGCAGCACCTCGGACGGCGGCGGGTCGGATTGGAAAGGCGGCTCATCCTCCGCCGCCGCGCTCAACGCTTCCTGGGAAGCCGACCTTTTCGGAAAACGCCGCAGCACCATCGAAGCCGCCACCGCCCAAGTCGGCGCCACCGAGGAGAATTTCAACTCCGTCCAAGCCGCCCTCTCCTCGGAAATCGCCAGCGCCTACACCCAGCTCCGGGTCGCGGAAGCCGCGCTTGAAGTGCTGTTACGCATCATCAAAACCCGCGAGGAAACCTCGCAGCTCGCCACTTGGCGGACCCAGGCGGGCGAGGCGGATTCGCTCGAATCCAGCCAAGCCCTCAGCAGCCTCGAACAAGCGCGCGCCGGGGTGCCCGCCCTGCGGCAAGCCATTTCCCAATCCCGAAACCTCCTCGCCCTCCTCGCCGGTCGCACGCCCGGCAGCCTCGACGGCCTGCTTTCCTCCGGCAAACAAAGCATCCCGAACCCATCCCGCAGCCTCGCCGTCGGCATCCCCGCCGACACCCTCCGCCAGCGGCCCGACGTCCGCCTCGCGGGCTATCAGCTTCTCGCCGCCGCCGCCCAGACCCGCGCCGCCGATGCCGAGCGCTTCCCGTCCCTCAACCTCAGCGGCACCCTCGGCGTGAACGCCCTCGGCGCGGGAAAAATCTTCAACCCCGACACGGCCAGCGCGGACATCATCGCCGGCCTGACCGGACCGATTTTCGATGCCGGACGCATCCGCGCCAACATCGACGCCCAGAGCGCCGTGGAGGAACAGGCCTTCCAAACCTACCGCGCCACCGTCCTCACCGCGCTCTCGGAAGTCGAGGACTCGCTCATCGCCTGCCGCCGCACCACCGAGCGGTTAGCCACATTGGAAAGGGCCACCACCGCCGCCCGCGAAGCCGCCAAACTCGCCCAGCAACGCTACGAAGCCGGCGAAACCGACATCCTAACCGTCCTCGACGCGCAACGCTCGCTGCTCGGTCTGGAAGACAGCCTCTTCACCGTCCGCGCCAACCGCGCCATCGCCTACATACAGCTCTACAAAGCCCTCGGCGGCGGCTGGTCGGCGGGTTCTTGAAATCATTTTCCACCCTTCATCCCATTCCATGACTTTGCCCGATTCATCAGCAGACCTTGCCGCCATCGTCGCCAGCGGCGCCTCACGCCCGGTGAGGAAATGGCTGTTCACCGCTCTCGCCGTCGCCCTGATAGGCGCGGGAGCCTGGTACTTTTTCCAACGCGCCGGGAATGGCGAGGAGAAGATGGAATATCAAACGCTGGAGTCCAAAGCCGGCCGCATTGCACTCATCGTCACTGCCGCCGGCAACCTTGCTCCCACCAACCAGATCATCGTCGGCAGCGAGCTTTCCGGCACCGCCAAGGAAGTGTTGGTGGACACCAATGACCCCGTGAAAAAGGGCCAGCCCCTCGCCAAACTCGACACCTCCAAGCTCGACCAGCAGACCGAACGCAGCCGCGCCGCGTTGCTCGCGGCCAAGGCCAGGGTCAGCCAGGCCGAGGCCACCGTCGCGGAAAGCAAAGCCTCGTTGGCACGTCAGGAAGAACTCCACAATCTCAGCAGCGGCAAAACCCCGTCGCGCGCCACCATGGAAACCTCCCGCGCCACCCTCGCCCGCGCCCAGGCCGATCTCGCCAGCGCCCAAGCCGCGGTGGCCGGAGCGGAGGCGGATGTGCGCGCCTTTGAAAGCGACCAGGCGAAAACCATCATCCGCTCGCCGGTGGATGGCATCGTGCTCGCGCGTTCCATCGATGTCGGCCAGACCGTCGCCGCCTCGTTCACCGCTCCCACGCTTTTCACCATCGCCGAGGATTTGAAAAAAATGGAGCTCCTCGTGAATGTTTCCGAAGCAGACATCGGGCGCATCGAAACCGGCCAGAATGCCGATTTCAGCGTCGATGCCTGGCCATCCCGCAAATATTCCGCCAAGGTCAAAAAGGTGGCGTTCGGCGCGGTCGGCACGGGCACCCCCGCCAAGGAAGGCACCGCCGCCTCCAACACCGTGGTCACTTACAGCACCGAGCTCGAGGTTAGCAACGAGGACCTCTCGCTGCGCCCCGGCATGACCGCCACCGTGGACATCGCCATCGTGGACAAGACGGACATCCTCGTCGTGCCCAACGCGGCGCTCCGCTTCGACCCCGTGGCCGCAATCGCAATCGCCAAGCCGAATGAGACCAAGAAAACCCTCGTCCAGAGCCTCTCGCCGGGTGGCGGCAGGCGCTGGCGGGGAACCCCCCCGCCGAAAGCGGGTTCCTCCGACGCCACCCCGAAGGTCTGGACTCTCAAGGACGGCGAGCCTTCGGAAATCGAGGTCACCACGGGAATTACCGACGGTCGCTTCACTGAAATCACCGGCGGGGAACTGGCCGCGGGAACCCCCCTCATCATCAGCGTCAAGCCACCCAAGACCGAATGAACGCCGAAACGCTCATTCAACTCCAAGGCATCACCAAGCGCTACGGCACGGGCGAAGCCGCGTTCCTCGCCCTCTGCGGCGTGGACCTCACGATCCATCGCGGTGAGTTCGTCGCCATCATGGGCCCCAGCGGATCAGGTAAATCCACGCTCATGAACCTGCTAGGTTGTCTCGATACCCCCACCGCAGGCTCCTACCGCTTCAAAGGCATCGAGGTGGAAACCCTCAACAAAGACCAGCGCTCGCTGCTCCGCCGTCACGCGCTCGGATTCATTTTCCAAGGCTTCAACCTCCTCGCCCGCACCTCGGCGCTGGAAAACGTCGAGCTTCCGCTACTCTATCGGGGCTACTCGCGGAAACAACGCCACGAGATGGCCCGCGAGGCGCTGGCCCAAGTCAGCCTCTCGGACAAGGAGCGCAACACCCCGGCCGAACTCTCCGGCGGCCAGCAGCAACGCGTCGCCATCGCCCGCGCCATCGTCACCCAACCCGACACCCTTTTCGCCGACGAACCCACCGGCAACCTCGATTCGAAAACCACCGTCGAAATCATGGCACTCCTCCGCAAGCTCAACACCGACCGCGGCATCTCCATCATCATGGTCACTCACGAGGATGAGGTCGCCGCCTGCGCCCGCCGCGTCATCAGTGTCCGCGACGGGCTGATTTCGTCGGATACGGTAAAGACGCAAGACACAAGACTTGAGGACACAAGATGAGAAATTCTCCATACACCGCCTCTTCCTCGCCCCTGGACTTCTGTCTTGAGTCTTGCGTCTTCAAATCTTGAGTCTCGCCGCCATGATCTTCAACGCCCTGCTCATCGCCATCCGGGAAATCCGCAGGAATCTCATGCGCTCGTTCCTCACCGTGATCGGCATCGTCATCGGCGTGGCCGCCGTCGTCACCATGGTCACCTTGGGCCGAGGAGCCACCGAGACCGTCAAACAACAGATTTCAAAAATGGGCAACAACCTGCTCATCCTCCGTCCCGGCCAAGGCTGGCGTGGCGACGGCGCGCCGATGTTCAGCTTGGCCGACGTCGAGGCCGTCCGCAATCAAGTGCCCGGCATCGCCTCGGTCGCCCCCCTCATTTCCAACAGCGCCCAGATGGTCTATCAGGAGCAAAGCCACAACTTCGACATCCAGGGCACCACGCCCAACTATTTCGGCATCGCGAACTGGACCCTCAGCAGCGGTCGTTTCTTCACCGAGCAGGAAGTGGCGGAATCCTCGCCCGTCTGCGTCATCGGGGAATCCATCCGCAAGGAACTCTTCGGCGAGGGCGTGGACCCCATCGGCAGCAAGATCCGCGCGAAAAGCATGACGATGGAAGTCATCGGCGTCACCAACGTGAAAGGCCAGGGCGGCTTTGGCGACGACCTGGACGACAACATGATCACCCCCTACACCACCATCATCCACCGCCTGTCAGGCCGCCAAGGCGGCAGGGCTTTCAACCAAATCATGATGTCCGGCGAACAAGGTTACCCCGGCGCCAACATCGTCAGCGACGTCGCCGCCCTGATGCGGGAGCGCCGGAAAATCACTGCCAACGAGGATGACAACTTCAACGTCTTCGATTCACAGCAACTCGCCGAAGTGATCAGCTCCAGCACCAAGGTGATGACATCATTGTTAGGAGCCGTGGCCGGCGTCAGCCTGCTCGTCGGCGGCATCGGCATCATGAACATCATGCTCGTCTCCGTCACCGAGCGCACCCGCGAGATCGGCATCCGCCTGGCCATCGGCGCCCGCGCCCGCGAGGTCATGCTGCAGTTCCTCGTCGAGGCCGTCACGCTCTCCTGCGTCGGCGGAGTCGCGGGCATCCTGCTGGCCTACGGCCTCTGCGCGAACCTCGCCAAAGTCGTCGGCGCGCCCTTCCTGTTTGATCCGAAAATCAACATGATCGCCTTCGTCTTCTCCGCTGCCATCGGCATCCTCTTCGGCTTCATGCCCGCCCGCCGAGCCGCCGGGCTCGACCCGATCGAAGCGCTCAGGCATGAGTAGGTCGGGAGTTGAGAGTTGAGAGAAAAAAGCAGATGAAAAGGCCGTCGTCAGGCCTACAGTGCCGCCACAAATTCCGGCAGCGTCACTCCGGCCTGCTCGATCAGGCCCTTGAGCGTTCCCGGCTTGATCGGGCGGTGCATCGGCACCACTACGGTCCTCTCTTCCTTGCGCAGGATGCGATGCGAACCCGTCTGCCGTATTTCCACGAAGCCGAGCCGTCGCAGTGCCTTGGCCGCTTCTTCTCCGTTCACATCCCTCGGCACCTTTATGCGAGCAGCAGCAGCGGGTCTTCGACGAAATGAAGCTGGATGCGCAGGGGTTTTCCACCTTCGGAAAAGTACCCTGCCACAGCGTCGCGCAGCATCGCCTCCAAGTCTGCAATGCTCTCACCCTGGGTGCAGATGCCGCCGCCTGTGGGATCATCCCACCGTGCCACAAACCCACCGGTTTCGTCGCAGGTGGAAACCTCGAAGCGAATGTCCATGCCGGTATATCGTTCATGAGCGGAAATGGTTCAAGCTCGTAAAAATGGTGTTGATTCGCAGATTCCTCACCATGAGCCCTATCACCATCGCCGCCGTCAAAGAACAAGCCGGGGAAATCCCCATCCACGCCGCGATCCACGCCCAGCTCCAGTCGCGCCGCGCCCGCACCACCGCCCTCCGCCCTCCGCCCTCCGCCCCGACTTCCGCCCCGACTTCCGCCCCGACTTCCGCCCCGACTTCCGCCCCGACTTCCGCCCCGACTTCCGCAAAGTCAGCGAAATCCTCGAAGAACTCGACCGCCTCATCCTCCGTTTCCGCCGCACCGAGTCCGGCACCCGCTTCGCCGAAGCCTAGCAAGCCGCCCGCATCGTCCGCGACCTCGGCCGCGGAGCCGGCGAAACCCCGCCACCCCCCGCCGCCTGATCTCCCACACCAAGGAGCGGTGGTATCCGACCACCGGGTGCATGGAAAGCCAATGTCTAGCGACTCTCGCCTCTCATGGTCACCTCATGCACTTGGGCGGACGGATTCCGCCCTTCCTTGCCCAGCCTCCGCCATCTGATAGCGATGATTCCAGCGTTCCGCCCTTCGGAAAAATGATGGTCTTTCCGATCCTTGAGTCATCAAACATCGGTTACCATCGCCATCATCGACTGCTGAATTGTCGTTCGGGAAACCTGACCGAGATTCTTCTCGCCAAACTCGGTTGAGATTACCCATCCTCCGACGGATCGACTTACAAAGTTAGTCCAAGAATCCAAATGCCACCTTCCCCGAAGGGGAAAGACGAACCCACCAAACCTACAAGCAAAATGAGAAGAATGATTTATTGCCTGAGCGAATATTATACCGGCACCAAACTGATGAAAGCGCGGTCACTTTTGATGCTTTTTGGTGTTACCATATTGTCTGGGTGTGCGGCATCTGTTGTTCCGGCCGGACCAGATACTTACATGATCTCTACGACAGAGATTGGTCTGACGCAGGGCGGACGGGCAAAGGCTGAGGCGTATCGCAAGGCGGACGAGTGGTGCCGGGCACGTGGGTTGGTCATGGTTCCGATTGCTGTAGACCAGCATTCGGCAGAACCGTTTGGCCGCTATGGCGGCGCTGAATTGACCTTTCGCGCGTTAAAACCGGGTGATCCGGAGATTAAGAGGATCAACGTTGAGAAGCCAGACTTTACGCAAAGATTGCAAGTGCGATAATTTAAATAAAGTTTTTCTATCACAACAAATTTTCAATTAGAAATCAAGACAGTAATAAGCCGGCTCATCCAACGGCGGTTAGCGTCCAAATTTAAATTCCGGCTTACCTCCCCGCCGTTGATGGCCTATACGTTCGATAAGAAATGTTCTTAATCTACATGCTCGGAGTGCTTTTCGCACTGATCATTTGGTCAGCGACTTCCGCCATCACGCGTAAAGGAGCGAGGCAAGAGATTTGGGCACGTGGGGCGACGAATGTTGGACTGGTCACACACAAGATCGCAAATGGCACCGCAACTTTTGGCGACAAGATCGGTGTGGTGATCGCTACCATATTGGGGGCATTCCTTTCCCCTATGTGGATCGCCGCATCAGCGATTTTTGGGGGTCTGCTATTTCTGATTTTCCACATTTGGCTTGGATGGACCAAGTGCTTCGGGGTCAGTCCCGGCTAACAAGCATACGGGTCAAACCAGCGGTAGCCACCAAGCGGCTCACCGAACACCTCCTTTTTCCCGGCTTCGGTCCGGCCACCCGCTCTTTCAACGGCCTTCATCCCAAAAGCAATTTCCCAGCATTCCGCTTGCCGCACGTATTGCACGGGTGAGTTGAGGGTTGATAGGAAGAATCGAATCCGCCACTCTTCCTCATTCCATCAACTCTCAACCACCCACTTCCTCCCCGTGAGCCCTATCACCA
>NZ_JBIKBQ010000017.1:0-38527 GCF_058122085.1 Luteolibacter sp.
CTCATCGCGCTCAAAGCCCGCCACGCCAGCCACCTCTCATGGCCGGCGATCTTCGAGCTCTCAGGCACGAAATCCTCCATCCCCTACAACATGGTCTGCAACAATGACTTCAAATGAAAAAGCCGTGCTTCCCGCTTGCCTCTTCCCGCCGACCCCTTCAATTATCTTCCCGTGCTTCCAACCCTCCGCGACCATTTCGGCCACGCCGCCTTCCGCGAGGGCCAGGAACTGGTGGTCCGCGCCCTGTTGGACGGCCGCTCCGCGCTCGCCGTGTTTCCGACCGGCGGCGGGAAATCCCTCTGCTATCAGCTTCCCGCGCTGCTATTGGACGGACTCACGCTCGTCGTATCCCCGCTCATCGCGCTGATGCGCGACCAGGTGGACGCCCTCACCGCCAAAGGCATTTCCGCCGCCCGCCTCGACTCCACGCTCGACGCCGGGCAGATCCGCGACGTTTACGAGCGCCTCGACGCCGGCACGCTCAAGCTGCTCTACGTCGCCCCCGAGCGCTTCGCCAACGAAGCCTTCCGCCAGCGCCTCAAGCGCCTGCCCATCCAGCTCGCCGCCATCGACGAGGCGCACTGCATCTCCGAGTGGGGCCACAATTTCCGCCCCGACTACCTCAAGCTGGCGAAAATCTGCCGCCGCCTGAAAATCCCGCGCGTCCTCTGCCTCACCGCCACCGCCACGCCCAAGGTCGCCCGCGACATCCGCAAGGCCTTCCGCATCGCCGCTGCAGACCACGTGCAGCTCAGTTTCCACCGCGCCAACCTCGACCTCCGCGTCACACCCTGCACCGCCGCCGACCGGAAACACCTGCTGCTTGAAAAACTAACCGCCATCGACGGCCCCGCCGTCGTTTACGTCACCCGCCAGGAAACCGCCGAGGAAGTCGCCACCTTCCTCGCCAAGAACGGCCTCTCCGTCCGCGCCTATCACGCCGGCCTGCCCGCCGAGTTCCGCGCGGATGCCCAGAGCTCGTTCATGGCCGGCGACACCCGGATCATCGTCGCCACCATCGCCTTCGGCATGGGCATCGACAAATCCAACATCCGCGCCGTCTTCCACTACAACCTGCCGAAAAGCCTCGAAAACCACACCCAGGAAATCGGCCGCGCCGGCCGCGACGGCCTGCCCGCCACCTGCGAAATGTTAGCCTGCGGCGACGACCTCACCGTCCTGGAAAACTTCATCCACTCCGACGCTCCGTCGCCGCGCGCGTTGGCAAACCTCATCGACCGCGTGCTCCGCCTCGGCCCCGTGTTCGACGTCTCGCCTTACGAACTCTCCACCATCTGCGACATCCGCCCCGGCGTCGTCGCCACCGTCATGACCTATCTGGAAATCGACGGGATCATCGAGGCCACCGGCACTTTTTACGCCACCTACCGCGCCAAGCTTCTCAACAAGCCGGAGAAAATCCTCGCCGGCCGCTCCCCCGCCGAGCGGAAATTCATCCAACAGATCCTCGATTCCGGCGAGCTGAAACGCTGGTGGCTCTATTTCCAACCGACGCTGCTCGCGGAGAAATTCAACTGCCCGCGCGAAAAAATCGTCGCCGCGCTCAACGGCCTCCAATCCGCCGGCGACATCATCCTCAGCGTGTGGGGCGTCCGCCACGGCTACAAGTTGAAGAAGGACCCCGGCGACCTCAAACAGCTCACCACCTCGCTCGTCGAAAAATTCCAGTCCCGCGAGCTCGCCGACCTCGCCCGCCTCCGCCAGGTTCTCGGTCTATCCGCCCACCGCGGCTGCCTCACCGGCTACCTCACCAAGCACTTCGGCGAGACCTTGAAGGAGCCCTGCGGCCACTGCGACCGCTGCCGCGGCGTCCCCGCCAAGACCATCAAACGTCCCAAGTTCCGCCGCGTCACCGACGAGGAAATCGCCTCGGTTAGGAGGCTCGTCGACGAGAAACACGCCGCGCTCAACACCCCGCGCCAGCTCGCCAAGTTCCTCTGCGGCATGGCCAGCCCCGCCGCCACCCGCGCCCGCCTCACCCGCAACAACGCCTTCGCCCTGCTAGCCGATTTGCCGTTCGCGGAAGTGCTCGCCATCGCGGAAGCCGCTTGAACCGATGAAATCACGCGCTATTCTGCCCGCTTGAACATTCTTCTCACAGGCGCCAACGGCTACATCGGACTCCGGCTGCTTCCGGCTTTGTTGGAAGCGGACCACCGGGTCGTCGCGCTGGTGCGCGACCGGGGCCGCTTCCCCTGCGCGCAGTTCCAGCCGTTTCTCGACGACGGACGCCTCTCGCTGATCGAGGGCGACATGCTCGATCCCGCCAACCTGCCCGCTCCGCCGCGGGAAATCGATGCCGCGTATTACCTGCTCCATTCGATGGGCGCGGGCCGGGGATTCGAGGAGCGCGAGGCCGCATGCGCCCGCAATTCCGCCGGCTGGCTGGAATCCGCCGCCTGCCGCCGCGTCATCTATCTGGGCGGCCTGGTGCCCGCCGGTCCGCTGTCGCACCACCTCCAGTCGCGCGAGAACGTCAACACGATCCTCCGCTCCGGCACGATCCCGGTGACCACCCTGCGCGCCTCGATCATCGTCGGATCGGGCTCGGCGTCGTTTGAAATCATCCGCGATCTGGTAGAAAAACTGCCGTTCATGATCACTCCGCGCTGGACCGCCACGCGCTGCCAGCCGATCGCGATCCGCAACGTGATCAGCTATCTCACCGGTTGCCTCGACACCCCGGAAACCATCGGCCAGGAGCTCGACATCGGCGGCCCGGAGATCCTCACCTACCGCGACCTGCTCCGCCAATACGCCGAAACCCGCGGGCTGCGACGCTGGTTCATTTCCCTCCCGCTGCTGTCGCCCGGCCTGTCAGCACGCTGGCTGCGCTTCGTCACCGCCGCCACCCTGCCGCTCGCGAAGTCGCTGATCGAGTCGCTGCGCAACGAGACGGTTTGCCGCGACCAGCGGATTGAAAAACTCATCCCGCAGGAACTGATTTCCTATCAAGAAGCGATCCGGCTGGCCTTCACCACCATCGCCCAGAACCGCGTGCCTTCGTCATGGATCGACTCGCTCGCATCCGGCCAGCTCGATCCGGACTTCCTGCGGTCCATCCGCGTTCCCGAGCACGGCGTGCTGCGCGACCGGCAATGCGTTCCGCTCGGAGCGGACCGGGAAAAGGTAATCGACCGCGTCTGGTCGTTAGGTGGCTCTTTCGGCTGGCCGTCGATGAACTGGGCGTGGCGCGTCCGCGGCTGGCTGGACCGGATCGCCGGCGGCACCGGGCTGCGCCGCGGCCGGCGCCATCCCAGCGAGCTGCGCGCCGGAGACGCGCTGGACTTCTGGCGCGTGATCATGGCCGACCGCGCCAGCGACCCGCACTCCGCCCGGCTTATCCTTTACGCCGAAATGAAACTTCCCGGCGAGGCTTGGCTGGATTTTGAAATCACCCGCGGCGAACTCCGCCAGACGGCGACCTTCCGTCCACGCGGACTGCTGGGACGGCTTTACTGGTATTCCATCCTGCCGCTTCACTTGCTGTTATTTCCGCGAATGGCGCTGCGCCTGGCGAAATAACCTCAGGCGAGCTCTTTCATTTCCCGGGCGCTGCGGACGCGGACCTGCAAGTCGTCGAGCACGTTCATGAAATAAACATAGGCGTCATGGAGGCTCGGATAGGGCGTGAAATACTTGTGCACGCTGCCATCGGTGCCGCCCTTGGTGGACATCCAGTAGAAGTGGTCCGACGTCTGCATTTTCGCCCAGGTGTCGGTGAGTTCCGGGTCGTTGACGGCGAGGATTTCCTGCTCCAGGCGGTTCACCTGGGTGATGGCTTCCTGCTGCATGTCGTTGCCCATCCAGGCGGAGAGGTCGCGCTCGGTATCGGACCAGGAACTGAGGAAGCCGCTGCTGTATTCCCGCGAGGCCCGATAGAGTCCCACCGCGTCGGAAGGCGTGACCCATTGCAAGCCGGCCTCGTTGATCGCTTCGGGCATGGCCTCCCAGAAATCGAAAATCCCGGTCTCTTCCGACTGGTGCTCGCCGATCGTTTCGTAGGCCATGAAGAGGTTCACCACATCGCCCTCGCACTCGGCCAGCCAGCTCGCGAATTTCTCCGGCGTCAGCGGATAGCCGCTCCAGGACGGATCGGAAAAGCGGAACCGGAGGTCGTCGGACAGCGGCGCGTTCCTGAGCAACGTCTTGATCCGCGCAGTGGTCGGCGCGCGGTAGAGGTAGTTGGACGAATGGCCGTTGAGGTTTTTCTCGATGCTCTCGGCGATGATGCCCTCGAAGCCCATGGTCTCGGCCTTGGCGGCGATCGCGTCGTTGTAAATCAGCTCGGTGTTGCGGAACACGCGCGGCCGGATGTGGAAGATTTTTTCAAGCTTCTGCAAATGGAGTTCCACCTGGCGGTCGAATTCCTTGTTCGAGTGGACGAAGGCGAGCGAGTGATAGTAGGTCTCGGCCAGCAGCTCGACGCCGCCGGTGGCCACGAGTTCCCGGAACGACTCCAGCACGTCCGGGCGGTGGCGCTCCATTTGCTCGATGACGGTGCCGCTGATGGAGAGCGCCATCCGGAAGCGGCCTTCGTTTTCCTCGACCATCCGCTTGAACATGCGGTTGGCCGGCAGGTAGCATTTTTCGGCGACCTTGTTGAGGATCTCGGCGTTCATCGCATCGTCCTCATAGACCATGTTTTCGCCGGTCCGGAAGAGATCGCGGGAAAGCAGCCGGTTCGGTTGATGCACTTGGAAATAGAGGCAGGCGTCTGGCATGGGTTCGTGAGTTTAAAGGGCTTGCGGGCTGATGGCGTATCTTCCAAGCAAATGCCGGGCCAAAATGGATGACGGGTGAGCGGGGCGATGGCCGCAATGCCAAGATTCCACGCTGGCATGAAATTCCCCGTGTCGCAAGAAAGTTCCCGTTCCATTTCCGTAAGGCGTGTTGCCTCATTGAAAAGGACACCGATCCGCCTCGAAACCCGCTCCCTGCTGGTGGCTCATGCAGATCCCGGCCACCTGGCTCCCACTTCCAGCCTCCCGCGCCCCTGCGAACTCCTTCGCCACCGCAGCCTCGGAATGGATCGCGCCGAGCCGCTTCAATAACCCGTCATCGGAAATCCTCCCAGCCGGGTGGCTTTCATTCCTCAGTCGGTTGTCGCGGGACGCTTGCGGGCGACATACACGGTGCTGGCGGAGTCGCGTTCCAGCAAGGGATTGGGGAATTTCACCACGTGCGCCTGCGGCGACTCGAACACTTCCGCGAGGTGCTTGAGGAAATTCTCATCCGGCGGATCATCCGACCAAAGCGCGAACACCCCGCCCGGCAGCAACTGCGCGGCGAGACGGCGCAGGCCATCCGCGCTGTAAAACGTGGCGTTTTTTTCATCCAGAAGATTCTGCGGCGAGTGGTCGATGTCCAACAGCACCGCATGAAATTTCCGCCCCGGCTGCCCGGGATCGAATCCTATCTCAGGTCTGCCGGCGAGCGCGAAGAAATCCCCTTCGATCAGGCGGCAGCGCGGATCGCCCGTCAGCGTTTCGCCCAGCGGGACCATCCCTTTTTCATGCCACTCGATGACCGGCCGCATCACATCCACCACTAACAAATCAGCCACCCGCGGGTCCCGCAGCGCGGCGACCGCGGTGTAGCCGAGCCCCAGCCCGCCGACGACGACGTCCAGCGCCTCGCCCTCCACCGCCGCCAGCCCGAGATCCGCCAGCGCCTCCTCCACGTCATGGAACAGACTCGACATGAGATAACCGTTTCCCAGCAGGACTTCGTAAACGATCAAGTCATCCAGCATCGCCATCCTGCGGCGGCGCAGGATCAGATCGCCAATCGGCGTCGGGCGGAAATCGAGTTCTTCAAACAGCGGCTTCATTCTCAAAGGGTAGCGAGACGGGTGACGAGCCGCGAACTTATTTGCACACCGGCGCCGCGGCGGCCGGTTCGCGAATGAGACCCCTCCCCCTGTGCGGCTTTGGAAGCGGAAACGGCGCGATTGGCCTCATCGACCACTGCTACCTGCTTAACGAAAAAAACGAGTGGGAACCCGCCCGCAACCCGCTCAACCGGCATTCCTCGATCAGCCAGGACGCCGCCCTCCAGAGGCTCGGCCCCGGATACGCCTTCGCCCGGAAAATGGTCGAGCAGGATAAGAATGTTTCTATCGGACTTGTCGTCAACGCACGCCGCGACACGAAGATCGACGACTGGCTCGGCAAGTCCGAGTTTTATTGGGCCGCGCGCAAACGTGCCAAGGCGGCCATGCGCCAAGGCACCCTCAAGGGCGTGCTATGGCATCAGGGCGAAAGCGATAAGGCCGCTGCGGATGGTTACCGGACAAACTCCAAACCCTCATCGGCAACCTGCGCGCCGAAGCCGCCCTCCGATATCAAGTTGATCGATCCCCATGTCCACGCCATGTCCGTCACGCCGCTCGGCCTCCGCGCGGTGGCCAAATGGATGGAGGAACGCAATGTCGAACGCTGCATCGTCAGCCCGCTCAACCACAAGGGTTCGCGCGCATGGACCGAGGAGGAACGCAAGCAGTTGCTCGAAAACTTCCTACCCTACAAAGGTAAAATCGACCGCATGACCATCATCGATCCCGGCGAGGTGGAGACAGTCGCTCAGGCCGTCACCCTCCTCAAACGCGAGATCGCCGATGGCGCGGTCGGCTTCGGCGAACACTACGGAGTCGGACTCATGTTCGACGATCCCAAGAACCTCATGCTTTACGAGGCCTGTGAGAAGGTCGGCCTGCCGGTCATGTTTCACATCGACCAGAACAAGAACATGGTCGAACCCGGCATGGAGCGGGTGGACCGGGTGCTCAAGATGTTTCCCAAATGCAAGGTCGTCGCCCACGCTTACTGGTGGCGGCAGTTGCAAAACGGCGCTTGCGACCGCCAGCTCCAGGAGCACCCGAATCTCTATGCTGACATGTCCGGAACCGTGGTGGTCCAAGTGCTCAACCGCGACCGCAAATACGCCCGCGAGTTCCTGATCCGCAATCAGGAAAAAATCCTGTGGGCCACCGACGAGGGCTGGTGGTCCTTCGGCAGCCAGACGAAACAAATGAACCAGCACTACACCTTCTTGGAGGAACTCGATCTACCCGCCGAGGTGCGCCACAAGATCTACCGCGGCAACGCCGAGAAGGTTTATGGATTGAAGAAGGAAGGGAAATGAGCCTCGCTTCCTATTGGAGCCAACCTGGACGGCGCGTCACTTGTCAACCGGTGCGGACACCCTTGACAAGCCATGGGACTTGATCGCTGCCACCACTTGTTTGGCCAGCTGGCCGTTGCCTTTTCCCGAACAGGGCACGTCGCCTGGCTTTGAAAAACCATCGGCACCGAGGGCGGCGCTGACGGAATAAAGGTCTTCCACCGGAATGTCATGCTTCTTCATGATGGCGGCCGCGGCGGAATTGTATTTCACCTCGTCACCGGCGATGCGGCCGGCCTCGCCCTCGGGAACCTTGGTGGTGGTCGCTCACCTGGACGACGTCCTGCACGGCGGCGTAGCCCATTTCATCGGTGACGCCGTGGGTGATGCCGGGTTTGATGCCCGCGCCGGCCATCCAGATGCTGAAGGCGGTGATGTGGCGGTCGCGTCCAGTGCCCTGGCCCATCGGGGTGCGGCCGAACTCGCCGCCCCAGATGACGAGCGTGTCTTCGAGCATGCCGCGCTGCTTGAGATCCTTGACGAGTGCGGCGGATGCCCGGTCGGTGAGTTTGGCGGACTGGGGCATGAGTTTCTCAATGTCGTTGTGCTGGTCCCAGCCGCGGTGATAGAGTTGCACGAAGCGCACGCCGCGCTCGAGCATCCTCCGAGCTAACAGGCAGTTGCCGGCGAAGGAACCGTCGCCCGGCTGCTTGACTCCGTAGAGGTCGAGCACGTGCCGCGGTTCGTCGCACATGTCGGTGAGGTCGGGGACCGACGACTGCATGCGGAAGGCCATTTCGTATTGGGCGATGCGGGTGTCGATTCCCGGATCGACGTGCTCGCCGCGCAGCAAGCCGTTGAGGTGTTGCACTTCCTCGATGACCTGCCGCTGGGCGGACTGGCAGGTTTTGGGTTTCCGCGCCGAGTCCGTAAAGCAGCCACGAGCCCATGCTGGGGCGGCCTTTGAGGATCGACCCGGTGTTCATGAATGCGTGGGCCGGGTCGTGGTTGATCTGCTCGGTGACCATCGAGCGGATCACGCAGATGTCGTCGGCGATGGAGCCGATGTGCGGGAAGAGCACGGAGATTTCGACGCCGGATTGGCCATAGCGCTTGAACTTGGTGAAGGAGCCGCGCGCGATGAGTTCGCGTCCTTGGAGTTGGGCGAGCTGCTGGCCGGCGGTGAACGAAGCAGGGAACGGCTTGCCGTTGATGGCGTTGAGCTGCGGCTTGGGGTCGAAGGATTCGAGCTGCGAGGGACCACCCGCCATGCAAAGGTGAATGACCCGCTTCGCCCGCGCGGAGAAGTGTAGCCCGCCCTGGGTCTGAAGGAACGGCAGGTCGGGTGGCGGCTTCGCGCTGATAGGCCTGCTGGTGACGACGAGGCGCACCATGTGTTTCACGTCCCAGCCCGATTCGCGAAACTCGGAGGCCAGCCAATCGAGCAACTCGGGATGGGATGGCATTTCTCCCTGACTGCCGAGGTCGTCGAGCACGCTGGAAAGTCCGCGCCCGAAGAACTGCTGCCAGAGGCGGTTGGTGAACTGCCGCGCCGGCAGCGGGTTTTCCGCGGACATCAGCCAGTTGGCGAGATCGAGCCGGGTGAGGCGCTTGCCATCGGCAGGGGGCTTGCCTGCGAGGAACTCGGGAAACGCGGGTTGCATGACTTCGCCCGGGTTCATCCAGTCGCCGCGCGGCAGGAGGCGGACGGTGGCGATTTTGTCCGCAGGTAATGCTTCGGCGACCATCGAGTGGGCATAGCCGGCGCGGCATTCGAGGATGGCATCGCGGAGGCGGGCGTATTCGGCAGGCAGTTGATCCTCCGGTCTAGTGCCGTGGATGAAGGCGGCGGTGTTTTGGTGATGGGAATGAACGACCAGTGCTGCTGGTATTCGGCACCTTGTTCGATCCAGCGGCGGACGAGCGCCTTCTGATGGGCCGTCAGGGTTTTGTGGAAATCCGGGGGCGGCATGATCTCGTCGGGATCGTTCGAGAAGATGTGGGCGAGAATCGCGCTCTCGTTGGGCTTGCCGGGAACGATGGCGTGCTGGTCGGAATCCTTGAGTTTGGCGCAAGCTCCTTCCGACGTGTCCAACCGGAGGTCTTCCTTGCGGGTCTTGGCATCGAATCCGTGGCAGGCGAAGCAGGTGTCCGAGAAAATCGGCCGGATGTGGGCGTTGAAGGTGACCTTTTCCGGCAGGGCATCGGCTGCTTGCGGCGATGCGGAATCCGCTTTGCCCCCGTCGGTAGTCTGACGGCCGCAGCTTGCAAGCAGCGCAAGACACAGTCCTGTAAGAATAGGCAAACGCGAAATCATCGACATGGAATAAGTGACCAAAGACCGGTTTCCTTCATCTTTCAAACCACTTGTCACCCAAACCCGCCATCCGGGATCCGTCCTTCCGCACGGCCCGAACGCGACGTTTCCCAACAGCCGAGGAAATCTCCATCAGGATTTAGCAGGAGATAAATCCTCGTTGAATCCACCCGTCCGCCCCGACAACCTCGCGGCGCGACAAGAAAAGCCCGCTCGACCCCGGCTTCCTGCCCGGGGTCCTGTTCAACCGTCATTACGTGCAAACCGCCCGCGCTTCCGGGCAAGCCGTGCCGCTGGTGCTCGGCCTCGCGCGCGAATGCGGGCTGGTTCGACTGCCAGATGATGGAACTTGCCTACGGCAAAAAATCCGCGGTCGCCCTAACGAGACCGGAAAAGCTTCCCGCGGCCAAGGACATGCAAGTCGCCGCCGGCGGCCATCTCAGGGCTGCCGCATCGGCTTCGACCTCGGGGCGAGCGATTACAAGGTCTCCGCCGTGGCGGATGGTGATGCGATCGCAAGTTCATGGCCGGAGTTTGGAAATGCGGCGCGGTTTTCCAAGCGGAAGGATAGAGTGAACATCTTCGCAGGGTGGCCAGCTTGATCAGGATCAGGAAGTTGCAGTTGGCGCTTGGAAGCGGAGGATCCGCCGGACAAAGTCCGCCGCGTGGAGGTCAAAGCGACGGATTTTAGACGAGCCCGGGGCATTGCACCGCTAGGCATGCGTGCCGTTTTCGCACCCATCGACCCTTTCAGAATCAACGATACCGAACCATGACATTTGACACGGAAAACCACTCCTCGCCGCTCACCAGCCCGGCGGATACGGAAGCCATCGTGCGCGAGGCCTCGCACTGGATCCAGCCGCTTCGCGCGGAAATCGGCCGCTACCTCATCGGCCAGAGCGACTTGGTGGACCGCCTGCTCATTTCCCTGATGGTCAAGGGCCACATCCTGCTCGAAGGCGTGCCCGGACTGGCGAAAACGCTGGCGCTCAAGACGCTCGCCTCGCTGGTGAACGCGAAGTTCAACCGCATCCAGTTCACCCCGGACATGCTGCCCGCCGACATCGTGGGCACGGAAATCTACGACCCGCGGGAAGCGCGCTTCCGCGTGAAACACGGGCCGGTGTTCGCGAACTTCATCCTCGCCGACGAAATCAACCGCGCTCCCGCCAAGGTGCAGAGCGCCTTGCTTGAGGCGATGCAGGAAAAGCAGGTCACCATCGGCGAGCAAACCTTCATGCTGCCGTCGCCGTTCTTCGTGCTGGCCACGCAGAACCCGCTGGAGCAGGAAGGCACCTATCCGCTCCCCGAGGCCCAGCTCGACCGCTTCATGATGAAGGTGGTCATGGACTATCCGACCGAGGAAGAGGAGCTCCTCGTGCTCGATCTGGCAGGCACCACCGAGGAAATGCCGGTGCCGCAGCCGATCGTCAGTCTCGACGCCATCCAGCAGGCGCGCACCGTGGTGAACGGCCTCTATCTGGATGAAAAGGTGAAGCGCTACATCGTCCGCCTGGTCCACGCGACCCGCCGTCCCGACGACTACGGCGTCCACATCGCGCCGCTCATCCGCGTGGGCGCCTCGCCGCGCGCCACCATCAATCTCGCCCTCGCCGGCCGCGCCCACGCCTTCCTCGCCGGCCGCGCCTATGTCACGCCGCACGACGTGAAAAGCGTCGCCATGGACGTGCTGCGCCACCGCGTCACCGTCACCTACGAGGCTGAGGCGGAGGGACTGAACAGCGAGCAAATCGTCACGCGCATCCTCGACGAGCTGCCGGTGCCATGATCAAGCCGAAAGCCAGCACTCCGATCAGCGTCCAGGACGAAACCCGCGCAGCGGAAATCCTCGGCCGCGTCCGCCGGATGGAAGTCCGCACCAACCGGCTGGTCGATGACTCGCTGGCGGGCCGCTACGCCAGCGTTTTCAAAGGCCGCGGCATGGATTTCGACCGCGTTAGAAACTACGTCCCCGGCGACGACGTGCGGACCATCGACTGGAACGTCACGGCCCGCACCGGCGATCCGCACGTGAAACTCTTCACCGAAGAGCGCGAGCTGACAATTTTGCTGATGATCGACGTCAGCGCATCCTCGGACTTCGGCTCGGTGGTCGATTCCAAGCGCGAGCTCGCCGCCGAAGCCGCGGGCGTGCTGGCCGCCTCGGCGATTAGAAACCGCGACAAGGTCGGGCTCGTCCTCTTCAGCGACGGAGTCGAGCTCTACATCCCGCCGGGAAAAGGCCGGATGCACATCATGCGGCTGATCCGCGAAACCTTGTTTTTCCAGCCCGGGCAGCGCGGCACGGACATCGCCAAGGCATTGGATTTCGCCAACCAAGTCATCCACCGGAAGTCGGTGATTTTCCTGGTCTCGGATTTCTGCCTCGGCGCCCCGTTTGAAGACCGACTGAACCTCCTGCGCAACAAGCTGCAAGTCACCAACCGCCGCCACGACGTCATCGCCGTTTCCGTGACCGACCCGCGCGAGGAATCGCTGCCGGACGTCGGCAGGATCTGCATCGAGGACGCGGAAAGCGGCCAGGTCGTCGAGATCGACACCGGCAGCGCGAAAGTCCGCGAGGCGTTTGAAAAGCAATCCCGCCAGCGACGCGAGCTCACCGCCGCGCGCATCCGCTCGCTCGGCGTGGACCTGCTGCAATTCCGCAACGGCGAGAACTGGATGCCCGCGCTGATGGGCTTCTTCCAAAGCCGCCGCCAACGTTCCGGCTGATCATGTCCGATTTCATTTCCATGCTTCATCGTGCTTTCCTCGGCCTCCTGATCGCGGCGCTGACCTGCGATCTATCCGCCCAAGCGCCCGCCGCGGAAGAAGACATCCGCGGCCCGAAGGCGCTGGTGGAAATCCCCGTGCCGGAAAAACCGCCGGTCCTGCTGTGGTCCTCCGTCGGCGGTGGCGTGCTGCTGCTCGCCCTCGCCGCGTATTTCTGGAAGAAACGCGCCCGCAACCAACGGCTCAAAAGCCCGCGGGAAATCGCGCTCGCATCTCTGGCAGGACTTGAGACAAGCCGCGAAGCCATCGCCGCGGAAGCCTTCGCCAACCGCGCCGCGCAGACGGTCCGCCAATACATCGCCGAACGCTTTGGCCTCGCCGCGCCACGCCGCACGACCGAGGAGTTCCTCCGCGATCTGGCGAAGCAGGAAAGCTCCCCGCTCGTCGGCGAGAGCGATGACTTGCGGGCGTTTTTGAAATCCTGCGACCTCGCGAAATTCGCCGGCTCCCACCTCACCTCCGCCCAGCGCGATGAACTGCTGGAAGCCGCGCGCGGCTTCATTCATTCCACGTCCAAAGTCGTGACTCCATGACCGAGAGTTTCCAATTCGTTCACCCGGAGTTTCTGTTACTCCTGCTGCTTTTGCCGGTGCTCGCCATCTGGAAAGGCCGTTGGGGGCGTCCCGTCGCCGTGCGGATGCCCTCCACGGACGATGCCATCAGCGTCGGCGCGCGGCCGCGCTCGGCGGTCGGCGGCTTCCTCGCGTTCTTCGGGCTTCTATCATTCGCGCTGTTGATCATCGCCTTCGCCCGGCCGCGCCATGGCAAGGGCTCTTCCGAGATCGAGGCCAGCGGGATCGACATCGTGCTCACGCTCGACGTCTCCGGCTCGATGGAGGCGCTGGATTTCCAACTCGAAGGCAAGCCGGTCAACCGCCTCGAAGTGGTGAAAAACGTCGTCGGGAAATTCGTCGGCCAGCGGCCTAACGACAAGCTCGGCATGGTCGCCTTCGCCGGGCGTCCCTATCTGGTGAGCCCGCTCACGCTCGACCACGAATTCCTGGGCAAGCGCCTCGCGGATGTGAAGATGGGACAGGTCGAGGACGGCACGGCGATCGGTTCCGCCATCGCTTCGTCGGTCGATCATTTGCGCGGCTCCACCGCGAAATCACGGATCATCATCATGCTAACTGACGGCGTGAACAACGCCGGATCGGTGAATCCACTCACCGCCGCCGAGGCCGCGAAGGCGCTGGGGATCAAGATTTACACCATCGGCGCGGGCATCCGCGGAGAGGCTCCAGTGCCGGTGCAGGACGCCTTCGGCCGGACGCATTTGCAGACGATGAAGGTCGAGATCGACGAGGAAATGCTGCGCGAGGTCGCCACCGCCACCGGCGGGCAATCCTACCGCGCGACCGATACCGGCTCGCTGGAGAAAATCTACGACTCGATCAACCAGCTCGAGAAAACCAGCCGCAAGCTCAAGAAATACCAGCAGTATGACGAGCTGTTCCTCTATTTCCTCGCACCCGGACTCGCCTTCCTTCTGTTGGAGCTGGTCCTGAGCCAGACCCGTTTCCGCCGCCTGCCCTAACCATGGACGACACCACGCTACATTTCGCCCAGCCGCTCTGGATCCTCGCCGGCCTCGTCGCTTGCGCGGGCGTGGTCGGTTTGTTCATCCGCTTCGACCGCCGCCGGGAAGCGGATCTGACCAAGCTCATTCACCCGCGCTTCCGTCAGCGCCTGACCGAAGGCTTTTCACCCGGCATGCGGAACCTCAAGCGCGGCCTGTGGCTGATCGCGGTGCTGCTGGTCTTCACCGCCGTCGCCCGCCCGCAGAAGGGCTACGAGTGGCGCGAGGTGAAGCGCAAGGGCATCGACATCCTCTTCGCCGTGGACACCTCGCGCAGCATGCTGGCGGACGACCTGACTCCGAACCGGCTCGAACGCGCGCGGCTCGGGATCATCGACTTCGTTTCCCACCTGGAAGGCGACCGCGTCGGCTTGATCCCGTTCGCCGGAAGCGCGTTCGCGCTGTGCCCGCTGACGCTCGATTACGAGGCTTTCCGCGAGTCCCTGAACGCGCTTAATACCGATCTCATCCCGCGCCAGGGCACCGACCTCGCCAGCGCGATCAAGGAAGCCGAGCGGCTTTTCAAGGAGAACGGCAACAACCACCGCGTGCTCGTCCTGCTAACCGACGGTGAGGATCTCCAGGGCGACGTGATCGACGCCGCGAAGGCCGCCGCCAAGAACGGCATGGCCATTTACACCATCGGCGTCGGCAGTCCCAATGGCTCGACCATTCCGCTGGTGATGCGCAACGGCCGCAAGGATTTCGTGCGCGACGAAACCGGCAAAGTCGTGCGGACCACGCTGGACGAATCGACTTTGAAAAAGATCGCCACGGAAACCAACGCCCTCTACGTCCCTCTCGGTCGCGGAGCGGAGGGACTCAATACCATCTACCAGGAAAGGCTCCGGCTGGTGCCGAAGAGCGAGATGGACCAGCGGATGGAGCGGATTCCGCTGGAGCGCTTCGAGTGGCCGTTGGGCGCCGCGATCCTCCTGCTCCTGCTGGAATTTTTCATCACCGACCGCCGCCGCGTAAAAAAGGTCAGGTCCCTGCCGTCGGCGGCGCGGCGCCACAAGATCGTCCCGCAAACGACGGCGCTCATCGGGCTTGCATTCATTCTATCCGGCGCTTCGGAAACGGTGTCCGCCGCGCAGGATCCACGCCGGATCTACAACGAAGGGACCGATGCCTACACCAAGGGCGACTTCGCGAAAGCCTCCGAATCCCTGCGCTCTTCCTTGCGGACCCAGGATCTGGCGCTTCAGCAACGGTCGTATTACAACCTTGGAAACACCCTCTATCGAACCGGCCAGGGAACATTGGAAAAAGATCCCGAAGCGACGATCAAGATCTGGGAGGAATCGCTCAAGGCCTACCAGGACGCCCTTTCCCTCAATGCAGCGGACGAGGACGCCGCCTACAACAAGGCGCTCGTTGAGAAGAAACTCGAAGAGCTGAAAAAGCAGCAGAAGCAGGACGACAAGAAGGAAGATCAGGACAAAAAAGACGAGAAAGACGAGAAAGACAAGAAGGACGACGAGGAGAAGAAGGACGGAAAGGATCCGCAAGACAGCAAGGATTCCAAAGATGGAAAGGACCCGAAAGACGGGGAGAAGCCTGAAGATGGCAAGGACCCCAAAGAGGGCGAGAAGCCCGGAGAGCAGAAGGACGCCAAGGATGGAAAAGATCCCAAAGACGGCGAAAAGCCCGGAGAAGAAAAGTCCCCGCAGGATGCAAAGGACGCAAAGGACGCAAAGGACGCAAAGAAAGGCGAGGAGAAGTCCGATGAGAAACAACAAGGCGAGATGAGCAACGAGCGCGCCGAGAAGCAGGAAATGACCGCCGAGGAGGCCAAACAACTGCTGGAAGCCCTGCGCCAGGATGAGCGCACGGTGATCCCCATTCCCCAGCAGCCACGCGGCCGCATGGCCACTCCCGACAACTCGACCAAAGGCAAGACATGGTAAAGCGAATCCTGTTATATTTCATGGCCGTCATGATGATGGCCACCTCTGCCATCGCCGCGGAGGTGGAGGCGGCGCTCGACCGCGATTCCGTCCCGGCTGGAAATGGAGCCGTCCTGACGCTCCGGATTTCCGGCAGCAATGCCGGCAAGCCCGAGATCCCCGAGGTGGCGAATCTCATCGTGGAGTCGCGCGGACGCAGCCAGCAAATCCAGATCGTGAACGGACAAACCACCGCGTCCGTGACCTATACCTTTTTCGTCGGTTCGCAAACCCCGGGCGACTATCAGGTGCCGGCCATCGACGTCATGGTGGGCGGGCAAAAATTTTCCAGCCAGCCGCTCAAGCTCAAGGTCCTGGATTCCGCCGCAGCGCAACCACCCGCGAACACCCCGCAGAACCCATCCGGGGAAGAGACGGAGGACACCGGCGAGAAGCGATTCGGCTTTCTAACGGTCGAGCTCGCCGCCAACGAGCGCAAGCACGCGTATGTCGGCGAGATCGCACCGGTCCGCATCCGGGCATGGCTGCCCGCAGATTCAAGAGCGAATCTCCGCAGCGGCATTCAGCCGGAGGGAAAAGCATTCACGCTCCACAACGTCAGCGGCCAGCCGCAGCAGACGCAGGAGATGAAGGATGGAAAACGCTATCTCGTCGTCACCTGGTTCGGCGGTATTTCCGCGACCAAGGCGGGGAGATTCCCCGCGTCGCTCTCGGTGAACGCGACGGTGGCCGTGCGCGACACCGCCGCGCTCAAACAGCCGCGCAGGCGCAAGGGCGGGCCCTTCGACGACCTTTTCGACCAGCTGAACACGCCGGTGATCCAGAAGGACGTCACGCTCAAGTCGGACGATCAGGAGATCGAAGTTCGCCCGCTGCCGACGGAAGACCGCCCCAGCGATTTCACCGGAGCTGTTGGCAATTTCAAATTCGACAGCGCGGAGATTCCTAACGACTGGAAGACCGGCGAGCCGCAGCAAGTCACCGCGCGCCTCAGCGGCACCGGAAACTTCGCGTTGTTGAATGCGCCCGGGCTGACGCCGGCGGATGACTGGAAAACGTATTCCGGCAAGGACGAGTTCCGGGGCGGCGATGAAGCGTCGTTCTCCGGCAGCAAGGCTTTCCAATTCAGTGCCGTGCCCCGGAAGGGCGGCGCGCGGGAGGCGGCGCTGACGTTCAGTTATTTCGATCCCGCGGCCGGCGCCTACAAGACGCTGACCAGTCCGGTGAAGAAGATCCAGGTCACCGGCGAGGATCTCGTCGAGGTGGAGAAGGTCGAGGCGCCCGCCGCGAAGGAACCGGAGAAGAAGACGCAAACCCTCGTGGCCCAGCACCCGCAAATGTCCGAGCGGGGTGCGCTCGTGCCGCTGGTTTCGCAGCCGCTCTTCAGCCGGCTCCTCGTTCTATCCGCAGGACTTTGTTTGCTTGGTCCAATCCTCGGCTGGCTCCGCGTCCGCCGGGACGAGCCGCAGCGCCGCGCCGCCGCGGCGATGGAAAAAGCGACCCGCGAGGCGCTGGCCGCCGCCGGGAAATGCGCGGCTGCCGGGGATGTCCACGGGTTTTTCGCCGCCGCGCGACTGGCCATCCAGCAGCGCCTCGGAGCGCTGTGGAACCAGCCGCCGCAAGCGATCACCCTGGCGGAGGTCTCCGCCCGCATTCCTGGCGACTCGCCGGTCACCCGCTTCTTCCTTGAGGCGGACCGGCATGAATACAACCGCCATGCCTCCGACGGTATTTCGCAGCAATGGCGATCGCTGCTCGATGAAGCGCTGGCCTCACTCACTTCTTCCGCCCGCTGACATGAACAAGAATTTCCTTCCATGCTTGCTCTGCCTGTTCCTCGGAACGACGGCGGCATTCGCTAACGATTTCGATCGGGCGAACGAACAATTCAAAGCCGGCGACTTCTCCGGAGCCGCCGCCGCGTATGAGAAAATCCTCGCCGCAGAAGGTCCGCGCGCGGCGGTTTTCTATAACCTCGGAAACAGCTATCAGCAGCTCAAGCGGCACGGCCCTGCCATCCTCGCCTACGAGCGCGCCCGGCTGTTGACGCCGCGCGATCCGGACCTACTGGCCAATCTCGCGCTCGCCCGCAAGGCCGCCACCGTCGCCGAGGTCCCCGGCCCATACCCGCGGCTCGACGTCGCGCTCAATTATCTCAGTCCGAACGAATGGTCGTGGCTCGTCGCCGGCAGCGCGTTGTTTCTCGGTTGCCTTGCGGTGGTCTGCGGGGCGGTGAAACTGCCGCGGCGGTGGGTGGTGGGGCCTGCCTGCCTCGCGGGAGTTTGCATCATCGCCGGAGCCACCGCCCTCTATCTGCAGCGCGTGGAGACCGGCCGGGGCGTGGTTCTATCCGCGGACGCGGCCGTCCGGCTGTCGCCGTTTGAAAAGGCCGAATCGCTCGGCACTCCCGGTGCCGGCCGGATCGTCCGACTCGGTGCGGGAAGCGGGGATTTCCAATACATCGAGGTCCCTGGCGCGAGTCTCAGCGGCTGGATGGCGGGCGGGGACGTTGCGGCCATCGCGCCGGAGGCTTTGCGGTAACCAGGAGCCGGTTTCTCGATTTCGGACTGCTCCGACGTGTCGGAGCTTTCCCGCTGGCTGACATGTCAGCCAGCGGGAAAGCGGGGACGTGTCCCCGCAGTCCACATGAAAAAAGCCGCTCCGGTTTCCCGGAGCGGCTTGATTGATAGAGCGACGGTCACAGACCGCCGCTACAGATTACTTCTTCTTGGCGGCGCGCTTTTCCTCGATGGCGGCCTGAGCGGCGGCGAGGCGGGCGACCGGCACGCGGTAAGGCGAACAGGAGACGTAGGCGAGGCCGAGCTTGTGGCAATAGACCACGGAATCCGGGTCACCACCGTGCTCGCCGCAGATGCCGAGCTTGATGTCCGGACGGGTCTTGCGGCCCTTGGCGACGGCGATTTCCATCAGCTGGCCGACACCGGTGGTGTCGAGCGTAGCAAACGGGTTCTTCGCGAAGACGTCGTTCTCGACGTATGGCAACAGGAACGCGCCCATGTCGTCACGGCTGATGCCGAGCGCGGTCTGGGTGAGGTCGTTGGTGCCGAAGCTGAAGAACTCGGCGCCTTCCGCGATCTGGTCGGCGGTGAGGGCACCGCGCGGGACTTCGATCATGGTGCCGACCTGATATTCGAACTTGATCTTCTTTTCAGCCATCACCTGCTTGGCGACGTTGTGGACGATTTCCGCCTGGAGATCGAACTCACGCTTGAAGCCGACGAGCGGGATCATGACCTCGGGCTTCACCTTGATCTTCTTCTTCGCCACGTCAGCGGCGGCTTCGAAGATGGCGCGGGCCTGCATCTCGGTGATTTCCGGATAGGCAATGCCGAGACGGCAACCGCGGTGGCCGAGCATCGGGTTTTGTTCATGAAGTTCGGCGCAGCGCTGCATGATGGTTTCCACCTTCACACCGATTTTCCGCGCGAGGTCCATTTGCTGCTCTTTGGTCTGGGGAAGGAACTCGTGAAGCGGCGGATCCAACAGACGAATGGTCGCCGGGAAGCCCTTGAGCGTGGTGAAGATGCCGGTGAAGTCCGCACGCTGATAGGGCAGGAGCTTGGCAAGCGCCGCTTGGCGGGCTTCGAGCGTGGTGGCGAGAATCATCTCGCGCATCGCGTCGATGCGGTCGCCTTCGAAGAACATGTGCTCGGTGCGGGTGAGTCCGATGCCAGTGGCACCAAAGGCCATCGCGATACGGGTCTGCTCCGGCGTGTCGGCGTTGGTGCGAACGGCCATGCGGGTGGATTGCTCACACCACTTCATCAGTTGGAGGAAGCTCTTGTATTTCTCGGTTTTGACGGCGGCCTTGTCGCCGCTAACAATGCCGGAGATGATTTCCGATGGAGCCGTCTTGAGCTCGCCGCCATAGACGGTGCCGCTGGTGCCATCGATGCTCATGTAGTCGCCTTCCTTGAAGGTCTTGCCGGACGCGGTGACGGTCAGTTTTTCATAATTGATTTCAACGCCGGCAGCACCGCAGACGCAAACCTTGCCCATCTGGCGGGCAACGAGCGCGGCGTGCGAGGAGACGCCACCTTTGGAAGTTAGAATCCCTTCGGCAGCGATCATGCCGCGAAGGTCTTCCGGGCTGGTCTCGGTGCGGACGAGGAGAACCCGCTCACCGCGGGCTTCGGCGAGCACGGCGCGCTCGGCATTGAGATAGACCTTGCCGGACGCGGCACCCGGGCCGGCGGGCAGGCCGGTCGCGATGACCTTGGCCTTGGCGGCTTCCGCGATGTCGAAGATCGGCGCGAGGAGTTGGTCGAGCTGGTCGGCGGGGTTGCGCAGCACGGCGGTTTCCCAGTCGATGAGTTTTTCCTTCACCATGTCCATCGAGAACTTGAGGGCGGCGGCGGCGGTGCGCTTGCCGTTGCGGGTTTGCAGCATGAACAGCTTGCCTTCCTGCACGGTGAACTCGACGTCCTGCACGTCCTTGAAATGTTTCTCAAGGATGGAGCGGACTTTCATGAGCTCGGCAAACGGCTTCGGCATCGCGGCCTTCAGTTTGCTAACGGGCTCGGGGGTGCGGACGCCGGCGACGACGTCCTCGCCCTGGGCGTTCATGAGGAACTCACCGTAGAATTCGTTGACACCGTTAGCCGGGTTACGGGTGAAGGCCACGCCGGAACCGGAGGTTTCGCCGGTGTTGCCATAGACCATGGCCTGCACGTTGACGGCGGTGCCCCATGCGGCGGGGATGTTATACTTGCGGCGATAGACGATCGCGCGGTCGTTCATCCAGGAACCGAAGACAGCACCTGCGGCACCGCGGAGCTGGTCCCATGGATCGCTCGGAAAGCTGTGGCCGGTGCGCTTTTTGACAAGGGCCTTGAAGCGCTTGACGAGCTCTTTCTGGTCGTCCGCGGTGAGGTCGGAGTCGATGATGTCCTTGCCGTATTTGGCGTGTTTGAAAGTTTCGATTTCGACTTCGAAAGGCTCGTGGTCCTCGCCTTCGGCCTTCTGCACACCGAGCACGACGTCGCCATACATCTGGACGAAGCGGCGATAGCAATCCCAGGCGAAGCGCTCGTTCTTGGTGACGGCGGCGAGGGATTTCACGGTCTCGTCGTTGAGGCCGAGGTTGAGAACGGTGTCCATCATGCCGGGCATCGAGTCACGCGCGCCGGAGCGGACTGCGACGAGCAGCGGCATGCCGGTGGTGCCTCCGAACTTGCAGCCCATGATTTTCTCCATGTTCTTCACACCGGCTTCCATTTCCGCCTGGAGCGAAATCGGATAGGTGCGCTTGTTGTCGTAGAAGTAGGTGCAGACCTCGGTGGAGATCGTGAAGCCCGGAGGCACCGGCAGGCCGATGCGGGTCATTTCGGCGAGGTTGGCGCCCTTGCCGCCGAGAAGGGGCTTCATGGTGCCGTTGCCGTCAGCCTTGCCGGCTCCCCAGTTGTAAACGTATTTGACCTTCTTGGTGGAGACTGCCTTCTTCGCCGCGGGTTTTTTGACCGCGGACTTGGCGGCTTTCGGAGCGCTTTTCTTGGCTGCTGGTTGAGCGGCCTTCTTTTTAGTTGCCATCGTTGTGGTGATATCGAGTTAGGAGCGTTGACGACTGGAAGCTTGGGAAATAACTCCCCCGGCCCAGCGCAAGGCGCGGGAGGCTATGCAGCCGGCCTAGCGGTGTCAACGGGACAGTTGCGCGAAAAACGCCTCGCAAAAGGCCCGGAAACGACCGTCTGAGGACCCGTTTTCGCGCCGGTAAATCCTTGCAGAATTGACTGAAAAAAGGAGCAACAACGGTCGCAGCCGGACAGGCAAGAGGCGAGACGCCTCTGCAACGGTCTGGCGCGAGACGCGCCAGCCACCTTCCGGCCCGAGCATTTTCAGGAAATCCTCATGCGCGGCTGAAAATCAGCGCAGCCCCCGGAGCAGCAGCTCGGCGTTGGTCTTGGTGGCCTTCAAATTCGAAAGCAAGGTCTCGATGGCGTCGCCGATGGGAAGTCCGGCGAGCTGCTTGCGGATGTCCACGACCTTGAGGAACTCGTCGGGATGATAGAGCCGGTCGTCGTTGCGGGTGCCGGACTGGGGGATGTGGATGGCGGGATACACCCGCCGCTCGGCGAGCTCGCGGTCGAGGCGGACCTCCATGTTGCCGGTGCCTTTGAATTCCTCGAAAACCACGTCGTCCAGACGGCTTTCGGTTTCCACGAGGGCGGTCGCGAGGATGGTCAGCGAGCCGCCTTCCTCGACATTGCGCGCCGTGCCGAAAAACTTGCGGGACTTTTGCAACGCCACCGGGCTGACGCCGCCGGAGCCGATCGGCCCGCCCTGCATCGCCGAGTTGTGGCCGCGGGCGAGACGGGTGAGGCTATCCAACAGGAGGATCACGTCCTTGCCTTGCTCGACGAGTCGCTTGGCCCGTTCGATGACCAGATCCGCGACCTGCGCGTGGCGGCGGGGAGACTCGTCAAAGGTCGAGGCGAACACCTGTGAGCCGACGGTTTCCTCGAAATCGGTGACTTCTTCCGGCCGCTCGTCGAGCAGCAGGATGATCAGCTCGGCGTCCGGGTGGTTCATGCGGATCGAGCGGGCGATCTGCTTGAGCAGGATCGTCTTTCCGCCGCGCGGCGGTGCCACGATGATCCCTCGCTGTCCCTTGCCGAGCGGCGCGATGAGATCGATGGCGCGCACGCCGAGAAAATCAATCCCCTCCCCTTCCAAGTGAATCCTTTGATCCGGGAAAAGCGGCGTGAGGCGGTCGAATTCCTTCGGCGCCTGATAGTCGGCGACGGGCGTGCCTTCGACTTCGATGAGTTCGTACCCGGAGAGGTATTTGCCACGCTCGCGCGGCGAGCGCACCCGGACTTTGACCCGCTGCCCCATGCGCAGACCATGGTCGCGGACCAGGTTCGTGCTGAGGTGGATGTCGTCCGGACCGGGGCGGAAGCTGCGTTGCGGATCTCTCAGCATCGCGAAATTATCCTTCCCCAGCTCAAGGATACCCTCGCAGACCAGGCCCGTGCCTTCGTAGCCGTAAAAGCAGAGCAGCTCGTAAACCAGCTGGCTTTTCGGGATGCCTCCTTGGATTCTGGCAGGCACCGCCTCGGCCATCGCTTGCAGCTCGGCGAGCGACTTGAGGCGGAATTGATTGATATCGATGGAAACCGGCACCGATGGAAGGGTGGCGGCGGCGGTCGCGGATGGGGATTCCGGAGCTTGGGAGTCGTTGGGAAGAGTCATGAGAAAGGCTTGGGAGAAACGGCGGACTTGAGAGCGGAGCACGGCGGGCGGACCTTCGTTCCAAAAAACCACATCCGCGCGGGACATTTTTTCCTGAACCGGAAGTTGGGCGGCGAGGATCGACTCGATCAAAAGATCATCGAACCCACTGCGCGCCTTGAGCCGCTGAATCTGAGTGGAACGGGAAGAAGCGACAACGAGCACCTGGGTCTGGCCGAAATCGAATCCCTTCTCAAAGAAGAGCGGAACGTCTGCGACGAATAATTCCGCCCCCCGTTTACCAGCCTGTTCGAGGGAATCAAGACATTCCTGACGCACCCGCGGATGAAGGATCGCCTCCAGCCGGAGCCGGGCGGCGTCATCGGCGAAAACCCGGCCGCGCAGGAAGTGCCGGTCGATCCTACCCCGCTCATCGAGCGCCTCGCGGCCGAAGGCCTCGGACACAATCGCCGCGACCTCCGCATCCGCCTCCAGCAAGCGGTGGACCGCCTCGTCGCAGTCGAAAATCGCCACCCTCGGCAGCCACTCGCGCAGCAAGCGGCAAACCGTGGATTTCCCCGAGGCGATTCCGCCCGTCAGTGCCATCACTTGCATGGGAAAAGCATGCATGGGCATGAGCTGCAGAGGCAAGATTCAAGATTCAAGAGGCAAGATTCAAGGCCGAGCGGCTCTAAAATCATACCAGCTTCATGAATTAAAGCGACGGACTGGGGTAGGAAGAGTCTCAAAGTCAAAGGTCTAAGGTCAGCTCAGAATTCGCGGCTCTTCGACTTTTGACCTTCAGACATTCGACTTTTAGACTCATGGTGCAGCTTGCGATTTGGCACATTATTTTGTGGAAGCGGTATGACACCCCTCAAATTCCGCTTGCTTGATTGCAAATTGAAAGACAGAGTATCAATATGCAAGTTTACCAACGGGTTTTGTCTGCCGAATTGCGTCAGCTCCTCGATCATTTCCCGGCGGTGGCATTGACCGGGCCGCGGCAGTGCGGGAAGACGACCCTGGCCCGGCAGCTTGAGGAAACCATCGGCAAGCCATGCCTCTACCTGGATTTGGAAAATGCCTCCGACCGGCTCAAACTCACCGATCCCAGCGCGTTTCTCGATCCGCAGGCAGAGCGTCTTGTCATCCTCGACGAAGTTCAACGGATGCCCGATCTTTTTCCGCAACTTCGCGGAATCATCGACAGACGACGGACGGCTGGCCGCTTTCTCCTACTGGGTTCCGCCTCACCGCTTCTGCTCCGACAGTCGAGCGAGTCGCTGGCGGGGCGCATCGCGCATGTCGAACTGACACCGCTGCAGATCGCGGAAGTCGGGAGAAACCAACTCTCGAGGTTGTGGGTTCGCGGCGGATTTCCCGATAGCTTCCTCGCGGCGACGGATGCCGTTTCATACCGATGGCGGGAGGAATTCATCCGCACCTATCTGGAGCGCGACATTCCGCAGCTTGGTTTCCGGGTTCCTGCCGAGTCGCTGCGTCGCCTCTGGCAAATGCTCGCCCATCATCACGGCGGAGTCCTCAACAAGTCACAGCTCGGCCAATCGCTCGATGTCACTCATGCCACCATCGGCCACCATCTCGACATGCTCGCGCAAACCTACATGGTGCGGACTCTGCCGCCGTTCTTGCCGAACTTGAAAAAACGCCTGGTGAAAAGCCCGAAGATTTATGTGCGGGACAGCGGACTTCTTCATGCCTTGCTGGGCTTGGAAAGCGAGGGCGACTTGCGAGGTCACCCGGTCTTCGGCGCGTCATGGGAAGGATTCGCGCTTGAACAGGTCCTCCAAGCTTATCCCGGATGGAAGGCCAGTCACTACCGCACTGCCACCGGCGTCGAGCTCGACCTGGTGCTTGAAAAGGGCACGCGACGGCTGGCTTTCGAATTCAAAGCCTCTTCCGCTCCGGCCGTCACTCGCGGGTTTCATCAGGCCGTCGAAGACATCCGCCCGCAGCATACATTCATCGTCGCGCCGGTGGACTCATCCTATCCCATCGGGGAAAAGATCACGGTTTGCCCGCCGAGCGACCTTCCTGTGGGTTAGCGGAAACCATGGACCTGCATGGCCGTGAGCGGCAGACGCAAGATTCAAGAGGCAAGATTCAAGGCCGAGCGGCTCGAAAATTATACCAGCTCTATGAATTAAAGCGACGGACTGGGGTAGGAAGAGTCTCAAAGTCAAAGGTCTAAGGTCAGCTCAGAATTCGCGGCTCTTCGACTTTTGACCTTCAGACATTCGACTTTTAGACTCATGGTGCAGCTTGCGCTTTGTCAGCCTCACTCGGGATTTTGCCCGGCGGCGGCACCATCGATGGCGGCCTGGTCCTGTTCCGGGGGAGCGAGCTTCAAGGCTTCGAACCGTTCGAGCGCAGCCCGGCGGAGCTCATCGGGAGTCTCGGCCAGCGCCTCGTTATCCAGCAGGAAGGCAAGCTGCTCCAGCACCTGGGTGCGGATACTTTCCTCGCCGTGGTTCATGAGGCCGAGATAGCCCTCGATTTGCTGCTTGGGCAGGTGACTGCGGTTGGCGAGCGCGTCTAAATAGCGCTGGGCCAGGGGCTCCGGCAGGGAGGGGTCGGTCGCGAGCGCGGCAAAGGCCGTGAAGTCGAGGTTCAGGCCGTGTGCCAACGCCTCGTCGCGCTCGTCCTCGGAAAGCTCACGGCTGCGGACGATCCCGCACAACCCTTCCGCCGCCTGATGCTCGGACAGCGAGGTGTCCGTGAGAAGGCGTTCCACCTGAGGAAACTGGCTGGAGACCGAAGCGTCTTTCACCGCCGTCCTCGTGAGCGAGGAGCGGGTGGGCCGCCGGGGTGCCGGGGATTCCGCGCCGGCAAGCGGTTGCGACGGAGAATTTCCAGCCTCGCTTGCGTCCGCCGGATTCGCCGCGCCGCCCATGGCAGGAGCACTTTCAGGACGCCGTCCCAGGATTCCAAGAACCACGAACAAGGCGGCCGCCAACACCAGCACGGCGCCCGCCAGCCACCAGCGGTTCGGGGAAGAGGTTGTTTTGCTGTTGCGGGTGCTCATCGGAGGCTCGGTCGCGCGTCATAATTTGTGAAAACGTGGCTGGAGCGTCTCGCTCCAGTCCGTTGTCCGGGCGTCTCGCCCGGATCCGATAGGCGCGGGGCGAGACGCCCCCCGCAACGGTCTGGCGCGAGACGCGCCAGCCACTTTCCTGCTTGAGCATTTCTGCAAATCCTCATGCGCGGCAGTATCAACCGGATTTCCCGCCGATCAGCGGAATTCCTGCTTAATGGTGTGTTTGATTCCGGCGATCGTGATCTCCGCCTCGCGGCGGGCATTGGTGACATTGAGAGTCACGCTGATCACCACCGTGCCGTTGCCGTTGCCAAGCGTCGTGGCGCTCGGTCCGGTCTCACCGGCCGCGCTGCTCACCGTGGCGGTGATCCAGTTGACCGAGGAAGGAATCACCACCGCCCAAGCGCCCGCTGTGCCGACAGTGACCGAATAAGAGGTCGCTGCCGCAGAGATGGATTTGTTCAGCGGGGAAACCGAGGTGATTTCGGGATTGATTCCGGAGGTGTTGGGATCGACCACGAAGTCGCCTGCGGAGAGACCGCTGGTGTAGTAACCCTTGAACGTTTTACTTTTCTGCACCACCACCGCATAGCCCTTGGACGGCGCATTCAAGAGGCTGCGGGTCGCGTCGGTGCGGGTATAGCTGAGAGTCAACAAACCGGAACTCGACGTGAAGGTCGCCTTGGAGCGGTCATTCTGGGTGGCGGGGATGGTCATCTGGCCGTTCGTCGCCCAAGTGCCCACTTTTTGCACGCCGTCGAAGTTTCCGCCCACCCAGCTGAAGACTGAGTTATTGGCGCTCGGAGAGAAGCTCGCCAGTGGCAGCACGCCAGTGATTGGCGGATAGTAGCGGGAACCCGTCAGCTCGCGAAGCTGGTCAAAGCCCGACGGGAACAAGCTGCCCGTCGCTCCGACGGCGCTGAACAAGCGCACTGAGCCAGCGAAATCGCTCTGTCCCGACAGGTCCTGAAGCTTGAGAGTTCCGAGCAACACCGTGCGGGCCTTGGAGCTGCTCCGGCTGAACAGCGGGATCAGATCGCCATCCACGATCGGCGCGGAATACGAGCTGCTGCTGCCGTCCGGAAGATAGATCTTGAACGCCACCTGGCCGCTGGTGCTGATCGAACCGGTCGCCACGGCGCTGCCGGATGGACCGGAAGCACTGGTGAGCAGCGCGGCCTCGAAGGTCACCTTGCCGGCTGAGGAGTAAGCATAGGACTTCGAGTAGAGCGTGTGGCGCAACTGGAAGTAAAGCGTGCCACCCGTGCGGGTCTTGAAGTTGCCCTCGATGTAATACTTGTTCACGCCCTGTTTCACCAGGTTCATCTGGACGGAGATCAGGCCGCTCGTCGGGTTCGGAACACCGGTGAAGGCTCCCGTGGCCGAGAAGGTGCCTTTGAACGAGCTGTCCGCCACCAGTCCCAGCAGCGACGAGGAGAACGAGCCTTTGGTCGAAAGCCGCAGGTTCTGCTTGAAGGTTTGACCGCTCCTCGGATCGAACATCAAGCCCGCGTAATCCCCGCTGACCAGGCTGTTGCTGAATGGAATCGTTTCCGTTTCCGTTCCAGGGCCGAAGGACGGCGTGTTGGGATCCGTTTGAGTGAGGTTGAGTTCGTCGGCGTCATTCACGCCGTCGCCATCGGTGTCCTTCTTATCCGCCACCAGTGGGTCGGTTCCGGCATCCACTTCGGCACCGTCAGGGCGGCCGTCGTTATCAGAATCCACGAGGAGCGGATTGGTCCCCAGCGCGACCTCGTCGCTATCCGAAAGTCCGTCGTTATCGGTATCTTCATCAAGCGGATTGGTGCCGGTATTTGAGGCCGAAGCAAAGGTGCCGGTATTGGTTTCAACGCCATCCGAAAGTCCGTCGCCGTCGGTATCGGCATTGGCTGGCTGGGTGGGGGGGCGCTCAAGCAAGTAGCCGCGTAAAGTGGCGATTTGGGCGGTCTCCCACGTGAAAGTGCTGCCAGCGCTGAGGAAAACGCCCTCTTGGGAGTTGACGCGATTCCCAGGAAGGAGGTCGCTGGCCCAATTGACATAGGCGCCGGGAACGGGGGAAGAGACGCGACCGGAGAATTGACGGATCGAAGCGGTGGCAGTGGCTCCCGTCCCAGCACCGGTGATGGTGACGACAGGTGCCGATGTGTAGTCGGATCCGGGGTTGAGAATCGCGATGCCAGTGACTTGGCCGGCAACGACCGTGGCGACAGCGGTCGCACCCGTTCCACCACCGCCGGCAATTGTGACAGTGGTCGTATTGGTGTAGCCTGTGCCGGGAGCGGTCACCGCCGCAGCGGAGACATTACCATTGGCGGCGAGGGTCAACACGGCAGTGGCAAGAGCACCGCCGCCATTGCCACCGGAGATGGTGACGGTGGGCGCGGCCGTGTAAAAAGTCCCGCCATCTCCGGTAACGGTGATGGACTGAATCCGCCCCGCGCTGAGAGTGACAGCGGTAGTCGGACCGGTGCCTAAGGAAACTGTGGCTGCAGCTCCGGAGCCACCGCCAACGGGAGTGAAGCTGACACCTGTCGGAGCAACGGTATAGGATCCCCTGCTGGTGATGGTAACACCCGTCACCACACCACCGCTCACGGTCGCGATGGCGGTGGCACCACTGCCAGTGCCGCCGGTGAAACTCACCGTTGGGGGATTCACATACAAGGAACCACCAGCCGTCACGGTGACCGAGGATACTCCAGATGCTCCCGAGAATGAAACTACTGGTGGACTGGTGAAACCGTATCCGGCATTGGAAACCACAACGCGGGAAATTCTCTGCGAGAGGATTGATGCGACCGGATTGCTCAGGGTGAGCGTGCGGGCTGCGGAATCGATGGCGGTGATCGTCGTTCCCGAGGGCACGCCGGAGGCGACAAATGGCCGCCCAACCGTCAAGGCACCGACGTTCACCACATTGCTGACGGTCGAGCTGCCGGGAGTCAAATCGCCAAAGACGGCGGAACCCAGTTCGGAAAGGTTGATGGGAATGGCAAGAGTGGAGCCGAAATCCGCCCACTGATAGCGCCCATCGCTGCGGACATCTTCCGCGCCGATCCAGAGTGGATTGGCGAGGGTAACGGTGGGATCATAATTATTTGGCAGCGGGTTTGGCAGAGCCGTAGTCAACAAACCACGCTTGACCTGGTAAAGCTTGTCCAAGCTGTCGATCACGACCACTCGGCCGCCCTTGGACGCCGCATCAGCTAACGCGGCCTCGTAGGTGAATGTGCCGGCCACGATCTGGAAAGGATACAGTTCATTCCGGTCAAGGATGCCGTCGCCGTCGGTATCGGTGTCGTACGGGTCACTGCCTACGACGAGTTCCTCGCTGTCAGACAGGAAGTCGGAATCAGCATCCTGAGCGTAAGCCGGAAAGCAAACAGCTAGAATGCCGATGAGCGGCAGGGTGCGGGCGAGATAGGGCTTCATGATGGGGCAAGGAAAATTCGAGTTTTGTGCGAGGAATCGGGTGCTGGAAGGAAAGGGACGGGAAGCAGGCGGGGCGGGAGCTGGATGAGGAGTGGGAGTGGGTCTGTTTCAAGGCCGCCCGCAGGAGGCTTCCCCGGCCCGCTGGCGAGCGGAACCGGGAGAAGCGCCCCGGATGCGCTTAGAGCGGCGGCAGCACCCCGCCGCCGAGATCGGTGCCGGCACCGGCCGGAACCGGGACGGATTGACCGGCGTCCGCGCCGCGGAGCGGACGGCCGGTGGCGTCGATGATCTGCGCGGTGACGAAGATGATCAGGTTGCTCTTGATGCGGTTCTCGCCCTTGGATTGGAACAGGCGGCCGATGATCGGGATGTCGCCGAGAATCGGCACCTTGTCCTCGACGTTCTGGACGTCTTCACGCATCAGGCCGCCGACGGCCACGGTGTAGCCGTCATAGATGGTGAGCGCGGTGTTGACGCGGCGGACCGAGAACACCGGCATTTCGATGCGGTTCTCAGTGAGGGTGACGGTGTTGGGCTCGGAACCGATCACTCCTTGGGTGATATTACCCGCGGCGTCCACGATGTCACCGAAAATACTGGTGGTCACCGAGGTCTGGATGGGGCTGCCATAGTTGATGAAGCCTTCGAATTCGACGATTTCCGGCACGAAGCGGAGGTCGATGACGAAGTCGTTCTCCCCGATGGTGGGCTCGATTTCGAGGGTGACGCCGGTGTTGCGGGTCTCGAAAGCGGTTGGCGTGGCCGGGGTCACCGGGATGGTGCCGCCGCCGCCGCCGCCGCCGCCACCAATGCCACCGCCTTGATCATTGCCACCGCCGACGGAGTTTGGAATTTCCGGGGGTTCGTATTCGGTCGGGTAGATAAACTCACGGATGATCTCGATGGTGGCTTTCTGGCCGGATTTGGCGGTCACCGAGGGAGCGGTCATCAAGTCAGTGCCCTTTTTCTGGGACAGGCCGCGCATGATCATCTTGACCTCGCCGTCCGAGAACAGACCGGTCATCGACATGATGCCGGGGGCGACGTTCGCCTGTTGGGCGGTGCGGCTCGGGTTGTTGAGGATCGCGTCGATGCTGTTGCGGTTGAGGGCGGTGTCACCGCTGCGGTTGCCGTTGGTGACGATGTTGCTGACGTCGCTCTCGCCGAGCAGAGGGACCCCGGGAATGCCCGGACCGGTGAAATCATTGCCGGTGCGGGCCGGCTGATTTCCCGCGGTGCCGCCGGCACCGAAGACGTCGCCGCTGCCAAACGGGCCGACGATCCAGTCAAAGCCGAGCTCCTCGTTGTTTTCCTGGGAGATTTCGACGAACTTGGTGGTGATCTTGACCTGTTTGGGCTTGGTGCTGCTGATCGTCTGGACGAGCTGCTCGATCTTGTCGAGTTCGGTCGGGGTGTTGGTGACGAGGAGGACGCCGGAGTTGCTCAAGGTGGCGGAGCTGCCGGCTTCGAAGGCGATGCCCGCGCCCTTGAGAAGTTCGAGAATCGGCTTGCGAGCGGTCAAAGTCGCGGCACCGGTTTTGGTCTCGGCGAATGGATCGGCTGCGGCACCACCGCCGCCGTCGCCTCCGCCACTGCTGTCCAGCGCGGTGTTGAAGTCGGGCGGCACGCGGAAGGTGCGGGTGAAGGTGTCTTCACCGCCTTCGGTGAGCGGCACCAGGGTGACGGCGAAGTCATCCACTTTGGTGCGGAGCTTGGTTTGGTCGCAGATGTATTTGAGCGCCACGGCGAGCGGCACGTTGCGAATCCGGAGCTCGCGAACCCGGAGCGCGCCTGGATCGCTGGCGGCGAGCGGCAGACCCTCGGCTCCTCCCGCCGGCAGTCCGGCATCGCCGGCAGCCGCGGTTGCGGCGCGCGGGCGGCGGATGACGAAGTTCACGCCTTTGCGGGCGGGGTCGAGCTCGGTGGTGTCGAGCTCGGCGGCACGCAGACGAAGGAAATCAATCGCCTCCTCAACCGTGGTGTCCTCGAAATCAATCCGGGGAATAATGATCCGCTTGAGCTTCTCGGTGATGTAGGCGACTCCCGAGCTGACGGCGTCCGAACCGAAAGAGGTCTGGTCCACGACAGGTGCTTCCGCAGGCACCGAGAGTTCCCAGGCGGCATCCACCTGGCTGAGAAGTTCGGCGCGGGTCTGGTCGTAAGCGGCGCGGTAGTAGTCGGACTTGGCGGAGGCGATCCTCTCCAGGCCGCGGCGGGCGGCGGAGTTGTAGGAATCCACGCGCAGGACGTTGTTGTACTCGTTCTTGGCTTCGTCGTATTTGCCCAGATTGAAATAGCCCTCGGCGGTGTAAAGCCCGCGGCGCACCTTGTCGATGTTCTGGGTGTGCTCGAAGGTGAGGGCCGGGTTGGTGCGGATCGGATCGTCGAGATAACCGAGTTCCTGTTTGGCGGCGCCGTTTTCGGCATCGACGGCGAGCACTCCTTCGAGCAGCGTGCGGGCTTCCGGATATTTGCCGACCTTGCGGTGTTGCATGGCGAGAGCGACGCTGGCATCGCTCAAATGCGCGATGTAGCTCTGACGGCGGTCCGCAACCATCGGCGCGTCAGGAAGGCGGTCGAGCGCCTGCCGGTATTTGTCCACCGCCTGCTGATAGTCGCCCTTGGCGTATGCCTCGCGGCCTTCGTTCAAGAGCGCGTCACCTTGTGCGACCGCATCCTGGCGGCGGATCATTTCGCGCTGGGCAAGGCCGCTGAGGCCGGAGCTGCCTTCGCCGGCATTGGCCACCGTGACGGTGACGGGCATGGAGGATGCCACTGCCATCAACACGAGGGCGGTGTGGCTGGATCGGTAAATTGGCGTTTTCTGCATGGTGAGATAGAGTTTTCTGGCGATGTTTTAGAGGTTTGGAAAGCGATTTGTTGAAAGATTCTATTCTGCGGCTGCGGCGAGGCCGCCCTTGCCGATCTGGAAGGTTTTGATCTCCCCGGCGGGGTTGGTGTATTCGACGGTCACCGACTCGGGAGTGACGACCTTGGCGAGGTAATCCTTTTTCGGGCCGTCGGGCGGAAGGGCGAATTTGGTGTTCTCCTCCACTTTGAACTCCTTGCCATTGAGGCCGAGCGCTTCGAGCGAGAAGACGGCCGTGCGGTCGTATTTCAGATGCTCGTTCCTGCGCTGCTCCGAGAGCGGCGCGGGGATCTCATAGATCACGCCCTTTTTGTTGGGACGCTGGTCCTCGATCCGCACGATGGTCACTTCCATCTCGATGTTGATCTTCTTGTTGAGTTCCTTGCGCACTTCCGAGCCGAGGAGCTTGAAGCGGTCCTTCATCGGCGGTTTGGCGAAGAAGAGTCCGTCGGGAGCGATCAGGTCGGCCCCTACGGCCTTGTTGACGCCGCCCTTGTCGTCCTGATAGTTGAACGGGAAACTTCCATCCGATCCATATCCGGGACGAAGCACCCAAGTGAGGCTTTCGTCCTTCACATACATCAGCTTGGCGATCAGGGAAGGAAGTGACTTGGCGCTGTTGGGATCGGTCTTGGCGTTGAATTCCTCGAGGTTGGAGAAACCATCCTGGTCCGGGTCCCGATTCGGAGAATCCGCGAAACCGGGGTCGAGGCGGTTCTCAATCCACCAGATGTTGGGAATCGGCGGGTGGACGGGCGCGTCCTTGAGCAGGTCGATGGGCTTTTCCGGCGCGAGACTCGAGATAAAGAGCGGAATGCCGGTGAACAGATCCACGGGGCGGTCGCCGTCAAGCGCCTGGTTCCAGGTGCGGTCGAGCTTGAGCGAGGCCAGGATCTTGGGGATGAGGTCGGCGTCGCGGACGGCGGCGTTGTTGTTTCCCTGACCCTTGAGGCCGGTGCCGAAGTCTTGCTCGACACTTGAGAACTTGGAGTAACCCATGAAGGCGAGGCCGAAGGCGAGCGCCACGGTTCCGCCGAGGGCGGCTTTTTCGTAATTCTTAGCAAACCAGGACATGGTTGGGAGATGGGCGGTTGTCAGGGTTAAGGAAGTTTCTTCGCGGGAAGAAATTGGAGGACGTCGAGCCGGAGAAACACTTGGACCTGCTCGTTGCCAAGAACTTGTGCGAGAATCCGGCTGGAGTCCGCGGCTTTGGGAGCTGCCGGTTCCGGAGCGGCCGCGGGATCGGCGGCGGGGGCGGCGGCATCATCGCCCGGCAGCACGAATCCACCGCCGAAGACATCCGCGGCAGAGGCGGCCTTGGACGGGGCGGGCTTATCAAACTTGGCGTCGGCGGTGCGCGGCGGATCCTTTTTCTCGTTGGTGACGCGCAGCGAGCGGATCACGACGAACTGGTTCTCGGGCTTGGTGATGGAGGAAAGGAACTCGCGCGCCGATTTCTCGGGTCCGACGAAGGTGATTTCCAGAGGAAACGGCCGTGCGGCGGCGGTGGCGGAAGGCGTGTATTCCTTCCCCTCTTCCTCGGGCAGGGCGGGGCGGTGGAGGTTCTTCAGGCCGGCGGGCTTCGCCTTGGCCAGTTCAAGCAGCAGGTTCTTGATGGCACCGAGCTGGTAGTCGAGAACCCCGGTCGTCTTGGCGGGAGCCAGCGCGGTCTTGTAGTTCTCGAAGCCGACAAAAAACGCTTCCGGCACGGTGGCGTCGGCATCCTCGAAGGCCTTGCGGACTTCGGTCTTGGCGGCCAACAGGCGGGTCGTGAATTCCTGGGGAGTGATGTTGGTGATTTCCTTGGGCTGGAACGGCGCGAAGGCGGCTTGCAGGGATTCCACCGATTGGCGGTAGCCCTCAAGCGCCTTGCGCTTGGCGTCGCGGTTGGCGGGTTGCGGGTAGAGCTCGGTGCTTTCATAACCGACGACCTCGGCCGCGGCGGCATCGAACTTCTCCTTGGCCTGGGCGTAGCGGCCGGCCCCTTGGGAGCCCACGAAAAACAGCAGGATGGCTCCCGCGAGGGTTCCTCCCCCGAGGGCGACGATGAACTTGTTATCCTTGATCCAACTCATATTTCAGATGGCAAATTGTTGACGAATCTCACTTGATCGCGATTTCGCGGACCAAAGGCAGGGTGATTTCAAAAGGCAGGCCCAACTCGCCGGCCTTGCCCGCCACGGTGATGTTGAGGATTTGGTCGTCGTTGAGAACGATCTCGGCACCTTTGGCATTCTTGATTTTGAAGCGGAAACCGGTGGATTGGTCGCGCAGGTTTTTCAGAAGCTCGGAGACCACGTTCTGGCTTTTGGCCGTTTCGCGCCAGTAGCCTTTGATCCGGACGGCGTTGGCGGTCACGGTAGTGGCGGCGGGACTCGGCCTTTTGCCTTGGGCGGGCGCTTCGATCTTGAGATCGACCAGCGAGGAGCTGCCATAGGCGGCGGTCGGGAAATCGGGTTTCACGATGGATTTGCCGGTCTGCTCCTTGGCGTCCGGCTTGCCGCTGGCGATTTTCGCACCCGGCGGCGGCGGAGTGTAGCCGTGAAGGGGCTCCAAGTCGGTCACCCAGACCGCGTCGCTGGCGAAGGCGCCGCGGACTTCGGCCAACAGATCCATCCAGACCACGTGGCCGGCTTCCGCATCGGTGTATCCCGTCGCAATCTGGCGGAGATGGTCCTCCTTTTTCAAAAGCTGATCGATATCCGCCTTGAGCGGCGACAGCGTCTCGCGCGTGTCTTCCATGGCCTGGGCCTCTTCCGCCGCTTTGGAGGCGGCGATGTTTTCGAAGGCCGCCCACACCGCGATCCCGCCCAGCAAGACGACGGCGGCGGCGACCAGGAACGGCTTGCGCCGGTCCGCCGCGCGCGATTGCTCGACGACGTGGGGCACCAGATCGATGTTGATGGCGGATTTGCCGATGCCGCGCAGGCCGAGGCCGACGAGCTCGCCCATCAGGTGGCCTTCTCGTTGGACGTCGGCCGGATCGACATTCTTGCCGATGGTGACGTTTCTGACCGGGTTGAAATACTCGACCGGAAGGTTGAGCTTCTCTTGGAAAAACTCGAGAGCGTAGGGGAGATTGGCTCCACCACCCGCCAGAAGCACCCGCCGGGGAGCGCTTCCACCGTGCTGGCTGCGGTAATAATTGGTGGTGCGGGCGATTTCCGCGGGAAGGCGGGTCAGCGAGTTGCGGATGACCATGGCGAGCGCGGCCACCGCTTCGTCCAATTGCTCGGTGTGGCCGCCGCCTAGGGCGACGAGGCCGTTGGCGATCTTCTGGTGCTCGGCCTCCATGAAGGGAATGCCGTATTCCTTGGCGATGGCCGCCGTGACCGCCGCACCGCCGATGGCAATGCTGCGGGTGAAGAAACGACGGCCTTCGATGTAGAGGAGGTTGCTCGTTTTCGCCCCGATGTCGATCAGCAGAATCGGCTCTTCGGGATTGCCGTAAGTGGCGCGGAAGGCGTTGTAAATCGCCATCGGGGCGACATCGACTTCCGCGGTGCCGAGGCCGCTGTCGTTGACGGCGGCGTTGATTTCATCAAGCGCGTCGGCCTTGATGGCGACGATGACGACTTCCTTCTCGGTCGCGCCTTCGATGAGCTCGTAATCCCAAACGACTTCCTGCAGCGGGAAAGGCACATGCTGCTGCGCCTCGAAAGTGACCAACTGCTCGATGTTGTCTTCTTGCAGCGGCGGGAGCTTGACGAAGCGGGTGAAAACCGACTGGCCGGAAATCGCGTAGCGGGCCTTGACCTTGCCGACTTTGAGGCGCTGGGCGAGATCGGCGATGGCCACCCGGGTCAGGGAGATTTTGGAAGCGTCGAGCGCGGGATCCGCGACGATGGTTTCGGAGCCATAAGCCGTGAGGGTCAAGCTGCCGCTTTTCGAGACTTCGAAAACGGCCATGCCGATGCGCTGGGATCCGATGTTGAGTGCGACGGTCGTCTGATTGTCAGCCATGATTCGATAGAGATAGGAGAGAAGGCTTGGAGAGAGGGAAACGGCGGCAGATCCGCTCAGCGGCGTTCCATGCTGACTTCCGCATAGCGGTCCCACCACATCGGTGCGAAGGGCGTTTCGGCCTTGTTGAGAAGCGGCACCTTGTCGCTGCGGGAAATTTTGTCGGAAGCCGCGTTCCACCAGCCGGGTTTGCCCTTGCTGGTTTCCTGGGCGACTTTCTCACCGTTGATGAGCACCTCGTAGCCGACGTATTCGACCGAGGACTTGCCGGCGCGGTCGGAGCCGGTGAGCCGCTTGATCGACGACGGGGAGAGATAGACCGAGCAGTAAATGTCTTCCGAAACAGGCACGTTGACGTAGTCGATGTCCTTGGTGAAGAGCAGGAAGGTGCCGGACTTCTCGGTGTTTTTCACCGCGATGTACCACTTCACGGTGATCTTGTCGCAGGTCTTGGTGGGAGGCTCCGGGCTGAGGGAGATGTTGAGCTTGGCCTCGATTTCGAGCCAGTCCTTGGGCTTGAAGGCCTTGTTTTTGACGCCTCCGAACTCCGGCGAGGGAATGTCGTCGAAGGACGGCTTGTCACCAAGAACCTTGGCGGCCTGCCCGGAGGCGCTCCCGATGGAGAGCGCGGCGATGAATGCGGAGGCGGTGATTGCGAAGGATTTGCGTAGCAGAGCGTTCATGCGGTGGGGGTTTGAAGGACCCTACTGAGTTGGGTTTCGGGTTGACGAGAGAAAATGGCGGATTCCGGATAAATTTTGTTTGCTGCAAACACATTTGCTTCTTGCGGCGTTCACAAGCGATTGACGAGCCGCGCTTTGCCACGCATCACTTCGCCATGGCGCATGTTGAATTTTCGCGGGAAGCCCCTCAGCCGTGGGTCGTCGGGAGCCTTGGCAGCTCGCGGGACCTGCGCGAGGCGTCCGCCACGGCGGTCCGGGAGTCTTGTGACATTGCCGAAATCCGGCTGGATCTTTTACACGCCGAGGGCGTGGAAACCGACCCGGCGCGATGGAGCCACCTATCAGATATCCCCCTGCTGTTCACCGCGCGGCGGATCGAGGAGGGCGGCGCGCTGGCGATCGGACCGGACGCACGGATGGACTTGCTGCGGGGCGCGCTGGACCAGGCGGCGTGGATCGACATCGAAGTGGCGAGCATCCGCGAGATGGGCGCCCTTCTGAGGGAGCTCGCGGAGCGGCAAATCCCGTGGATTGCCTCCTATCACGATTTCAACCGGCTCCCGGAAACCGCCGCGCTGGAAGACGCGGCGCGGCAGGCGCAAGACGCCGGAGCCGCGGTTTTCAAGGCCGCCGCCCGACTCGCCTCACCGGCGGATCTCGCGCGGCTGGCGGATTTCCAACTGGCGGACCACGGAATCCCCGTCGCCACCATGGGCATGGGACCGCTCGCGCCGGTCTCGCGCCTGCTGTGCGCGCAGTGCGGCAGTCTGCTCAATTACGGCTACCTCGGAGCCACCGCGACCGCCCCCGGCCAGTGGGACAGCGCCTTGTTGAAAACCGCCATCTCGCGGCTGGTTCCGGTCCGCCTCTAGCAGGGCACCCGGCGGCCCCGCAGGACGGCGTGTTTCTCTTCGCCGACCGCTTCGACGAGATCTACGGCATGCGCCGCGGCGGGACCGACGGCCGATGGAAACACATCCGCCGTTCCACCCCGCAACCGCCCGCCGCGGCCTACTGTCACTATCAGTTTTCCTGGCCCTCGATGCGGAAGAACAACTTGCCGCCGCTGGCCGCGCTGCCCACCACCGTGCCGTTACCGGCGATGGGCGAGGTTGGGATCCGTGGAAACGGGAGTGACATTGGTCCAGTTGGAGGCATCGGTCCAAGTGCTGTCGGTGCCGCCGGTCCAGACGAATTGCCCCGCGATGGCGGAGGAAGAGACGGCGATGACGGGCGGATCTTGAATCATGTCGCCTCGCTCTTCCCCGTGAGCGGATTGTGCCAGCGGAGTCCGGGAGGCGCAGGAGCTTGCGGATCACGCGCCCGCAGCTTCGCGGATCGCTTCGAGTTCTTCCCAGCGGGTGTAGAGCTTGGCGACCTTGGCTTTGTCGGCGTCCAGTCTCGCGACCAGCCCGGGGATTTCGGCGAAGCGTTTGGCTTGGAAATCCGGATCATGCAGCATGGCTTCCAGCGCCTCGGTTTCCTGCTCGATGGCAAGGATGGCGGTCTCCATGCCTTCGAGCTCGTTCTTCTCGTTGAAGGTGAGCTTGCGGCCTTTTTTCACAGCGGCGGCTGGGGCG